>NZ_JBBMEK010000015.1:0-27142 GCF_040096555.1 Coprococcus intestinihominis
TGGAATATCCGTTACCAGTGCATCGATATCAGCAGCCTTTGTGATGATGCCCATCTTCAGCAGCCAGTCAGCTGTATTCTGCCAGCTTTCTTTGTTGATAGTCAGGAAGTCAGCGCTGTTGTCAGCCATCAGAGGAAGAAGGATTTCCATACTCTTTTCTTCAACTTCTGAATCCAGAGGATAGTTGGCTTTGTCCTGGTTGTTCAGAAGAATCTGCAGGCAGCCCTGTGGATCATCGAGGACATCCTGGAAGCCTTTTCTGGAAGCGCGGATGAAGCGGGCCAGTTTGTCACTTTCGTTTTTGACCTGATTTTCACCGGTGACAAGGACAAGCTCTTCATAATCCGGACAGCCTTCTTTTGTAATATCGAAATAAGTCACGTCGTAGCCCTCTTTCTGAAGAGCTGGATATTCGTGGTTAATATAGGTACCGATGACAGCGTCTACATTGCCACTGATCAGGGATGTATTCAGGTCGAAGCCCACATCCTGCATCGTCACATCGTCATAGGAGAGTCCATTGTGTTCCATCATCGCTTTGACAAAATATTCATTGTCGACAGTGCCCGGATAGCCGATGATTTTGCCTTTCAGGTCTTTGGCACAGGTAATGTTGCCGGATTTCATAGACATGACGATGTTCAGCGGATGCTGCACAATTGTACCGAGAATTCTGACAGGAACATCCTGATTTGTTGCAGTAGAGATGATGTTTGGCTGGTAGTAGAGACCGGCATCCGCCTGTCCGGCCGCTGTCATCGTGATGGCATCATTTGTATTGGCCGGGAACTGTACATGTACATTCAGTCCTTCTTCCGCATAGTATCCTTTTTCGATGGCAGTGTAGATAAAGGAATGC
Organism: Coprococcus intestinihominis; assembly: GCF_040096555.1. NCBI lineage: Bacteria > Bacillati > Bacillota > Clostridia > Lachnospirales > Lachnospiraceae > Coprococcus > Coprococcus intestinihominis. The sequence goes on from NZ_JBBMEK010000015.1 coordinate 860, forward strand.
ACCGCATTCGGATACCAGTCAAGGACAATGCTGAAATCTTCAAGGTCACCGTTGGATGCTGTGCTTTCAGCAGCTTCTGAAGATGCTGTGTCAGTCTGTGTTTCAGCAGTACTTTCTGAAGCATTTGAAGCAGCCTCAGTAGTGGATGTGCCTGCGGAAGAATTGCCGCAGGCAGCCATGGAAAGCGTCATAGCAGCAGTCAGGAAAAGTGCAGAAAATTTTTTCATCTTTTTCATAATATAACCCCTTTTTTATTAGTGATCGCTTAGAATTGACATCTAAGCCACTGAATTATTGTTCTTCTTTCATAATACCCAGCATAGCTGCAAAAAGTGCGGTTTTCTCGGTGATTGTTGGAATATAGACCTTTTCCTCGGTTGTGTGCATGCCGGATTCCACAGGACCGAATGCGTCAACGGCCGGCACACCGAAGGAATAGAACCAGTTGGCATCTGTTGCTGTCGGTTCGGCAATTTCTTCCATGGTAATACCGAGGAGCTGACCTGCTTTTTCAGCAATCTGGAAAGCTTTGTGGCCCATTTCGTTCTTCTCAAGGGCAGGGAACAGAATACGGTGTGAAACAGTTGTTTCACATACAGGATCTTCATTGGAAGCGGCCAGAGATTCGATATTGGCTTCGGCTTCGGCAAAGGAAGGACCATTGTCAGGAAGACCTGCTACACAGAATTCCATATGGGCATCACCGGCAACGATACCATTCGGACGCCCGCCGGAGATTGGTGCTACATTATAGTAGATCTCTCTGTCATAGTCATTGAAGCTGTACAGCTTGAGAATCTTATGCGCCAGTTCCTTGACGGCACTGTGCCCTGCCATATAAGCACCGCCTGCATGGGCTTCAACACCCTTGATATCCAGAGCACCCAGGATAACACCTTTACGCTGGCTGACAACACCGTAACCTTTGTCTGTTTTGGCAGCGCTCTCGAAGATGTAAGCACATTCTGTACCAGGTGCTTCTTTCTCGAAGACCTTGCGGCTGGTAATGGAACCGATTTCTTCATCGCAGCTGTAGAGCATAACGATTTCTTTGTTTGGCAGTAAGCCTAATTCGCTGGCGATCTTGACAGCATAGGCAGAAACGGCGAACCCGGCTTTGCAGTCACCGCTTCCCAGGCCGTGGAGCCAATTGTCTTCATCGACATAAGGCGGGAATTTGGCTGCATAGCCAACAGGGAAGACGGTATCCATATGCGAATTCAGGATGATTTTGCCTTCCGGATGTTCCGGTTTGATGCGGGCGATCAGATGGGTGCCGCATCCTTCAAAGAACATTTCTTCCATTGTCACACCGGGGATGGTTTCAAGGACAGCCCGGGCCATATCAATGACCTGCCTATTGCCTTCTACATAATTCGACTCACTGTCAACGGAGGTGAAGCGCATCAGCAAATCTACCTGCTCCTGCAGATAAACTTCTGCTAATTCTTTGATTTTGTTGATATCCATTTGTAAAACTCCTTTCATAGAGGGTGTTGTTCTAAAGGTGTTCGATCATTGTATTTACAGTTCTTTTCGCCATGGGATCGCAATTCTTTCTATAATACCGACAATCGCGACAATCAACATAGCCACTGCGGATAATAAGACAATCGGGGCGAAGACACCGGCACCATCCAGCTGTGTCAGCATACGTTTGCTGAAATAACCAAGACCGCTTTGTGCACCCAGCCATTCTCCGATGGCCGCACCGATGATACTGATCGGAATCGCCATTTTGATGGCTGAGAAGAAATAAGGCAGTGCATTCGGCAGTTTCAATTTCATGAAAATATCCATTTTGCTGGCATTGAAACTGAGCATCAATTCCTCCATTTCACGTTTCGTGGACTGAAAACCGTCATAAACCGTGATGGTGATCGGGAAAAAGGTCATCAGTACTGTTACCAGAACTTTGCTCCAGATGGAATAGCCGAACCAGAGAACAAACAGCGGCGCAATGGCTGTTGTCGGGATCGTCTGGGAGGCGATGACCAGCGGATAAAGGGTACGGCGGATGCCTTCATGCATGTCCATGGCGATGGCCAATGCCAGACCCAGGACGACGGAGATGCCAAGACCGATGAAGGTAACGGACATGGTAGCCGGCAGATGCACCATGAACAGCGGTTCACGCAGTTCCCATAACTTCTGGATAACCTGGATCGGTGTCGGAAGAATATAGGCGGCATTGATGCCAAGTGCCAATGCTTGCCAGCCGATTAAAAGAAGAAAGAAGAGAATCAGCGGCGGTAAATATTTTCTCATATAATCACCTGCTTTCTCAACTGATCGATCAGATATTCTTTTAATTCGACAATCTCCGGTCGTCCCATATCATTGCGGTTTCTAGGATAATCCATGGGAACTTTTAGAACTTCCAGCTCATGGATCGGTGTCTGCTTGACCAGATAAATTTTGCTGGACATAAAGATGGCTTCTTCTACGTCATGGGTGATAAACATAATTGTTTTGTGGAAATGCTGCCATTGCTTCAGCAGCCATTCTTGCATGCTGATTCGGGTTAATGCATCCAATGCACTGAAGGGCTCATCTAAGAGCAGAAGATCAGCATCTGTTAAAAGTGTTCGGGCAAAAGAGATACGCTGACGCATACCGCCGGATAAATCCTTTGGATACTTGGCGGCATAATCAGAAAGTCCGACTTCCTTCAGAATATCAGAAACACGCTGTGTCTGTTCTGACTGAGGAACTTTGGCAATTTCCATGGGAAGGCATAGATTCTTCTCAATGGTGCGCCATGGAAAGAGCAGATCCTTCTGGGGCATATAGCCGGCAGCATGTTTCACGGAAGCAATATCCTGCCCGTTCAGAAGGATATTGCCGCTTTTCCTTTTCAAAAGGCCGTTGGTCAGCTTGAAGATCGTACTCTTTCCGCAGCCGCTGATACCGATAATTGAAATAAACTCCTCGGGTTCCACGGTAAAGGAAAGATCGTCAATGATATTGAAATCTTCGCTGTCATATTGAAAGGTGACATGTTGAAATTCTAACATTTTAGAATACTCCTTGGTAAAAGTTTTGCGTGCGGTCTAAAGCGTCATATTCCAGGCCATATCCCAGAAAAATGCTTCAAAGCGGCTGCATGTCTTGAAGATATCTTTGAGGTGGGCGATATCTGCTTCAGAACAGTGTTCACCGAGACGATCAACGGTGTCCAGGATGCTCTGGTTGCAGGCCACATATTCTTCAGAAACATAGCCTTTGATCCAGTCACCGTAGAATGGATGGTCAGCGGCTCCCGGAATCTGATTCAGTGCTTCTCCGATCATCTGATAGCTCCATGAGCAGGAGAGAATGGAAACAAGCAGTTCCAGAATGCCTTCATTGTGTCCGACTTCCAGCATATAGTGGGTATAGGAAGTGTTCATGATAGAAGGCTTCACATTCGCTACTTCTTCCGGGGTAATGCCAAGGCGGGCCATATAGCCGCGATGGATGTCCATCTCACCGTTTAATGTGTCGTTCACAAGCTGTGAGAAGAACTGCATCATCTCCGGTTCACGGGACTTGACGATACCCAGGGCATAAACTCTGGCATAGTCATAGAGATAAAGATAGTCCTGGAGCATATAAAAACGAAAACGTTCTAGGGAAAGGGAGCCGTCACCGATGCCAGAGACAAAAGGATGCTTCAGATAGCCGTCCCAGATCTCTTTGACGTCTTCGTATAAGATTTCTGTTAATTTCATAAATTTCCTCCTTAAACGAAGGCGTCTCAAAGAACTGTCAATTTATGGCAGGCCGTTCTCACTGCCAACGTCTCGCAGCGGTACATAAGGCGTTAAAAGACAACGCCTAAGTACCGGCGGTCGTTGAAGCACCTGCCCATAAATTGACAGTTCTTCGAGACACCATATAGTTTATTGAATGATGAATGATTTAGTTTAAATGAAAAAGGAGCTCTGCTAAGAAATGAAGCAGGACTCCCGATTAGGTACATGTGTATTCATTACTTATGGTTGCTTATAAATAAAAAGATAATTGAGGCAATCAATCATCATAGCATATAACCATAAATAGTTCATTTACATTGCTTTCCTGCGTTGGGATTATCCACATCAAGTTCAAAGGGTCGGCACAGGCCTCTCAGCAATTAAGCACCCCTAGCAAATTCAGTTTTATTATACAGTATTTGTATACAAAAGTAAATAAAAAAATGAATTGATAAAGAAAGTTATTGTCTGTTTGCAAATTTTGTTTTATACTTTGCGTTATGAGTAGATTAAGGAGAAATAGATCAAAGCAATATAACATCAAGCAAGGCTTGAACATTAGAGAGGAATTGACAGAATGAATCTTGATTACTACAAAACCTTTTATTATGTGGCTTTGAGTAAGAATTTTACGAAAGCTGCAGAGCTTCTTGGCAATAATCAGCCTAATGTAACCCGTTCGATGAATAATCTGGAGGCGGAGCTTGGATGCCGGCTGTTTGCGAGAAGCAACAGAGGGGTATCGTTGACACCGATTGGAGAACAACTATTTCAGTATGTGTCAGCAGCCATGAATAATCTGGAACGGGGAGAAGAGGAGATTAAGAAGACGCTGAATATTGAGAATGGGCTTGTGACTATCGGAAGTAGTGAGACGGCTTTAAGGTTAATGCTTTTGGAGCGATTAGGCAGTTTTCATGAAGAACATCCGAAAATCCATTTTCGAATTTCCAGTTATTCTACACCGCAGACTATACAGGCACTAAGAGAGGGCAAAATTGATTTTGCTGTGATTTCCACACCGGTGGACATAAAGAAACCGCTTCATAAAACACCGCTGATGACTTTTCAGGATGTTTTAATCGGCGGCTCGAAGTACAGAGAGCTGGCATCGAAGACGCGCAGTCTCAATGAATTGATGAGCTATCCATTTGTCTCACTTCCCCCGGAGACTGGGACAAGAATGTTTTATACACAGTATTTTATGAATCAGCATTTATCTTTTCATCCGGAGATTGAGGTGGCAGCCACAGACCAGATTCGTCTGATGGTTCGCTATAATCTGGGTATCGGTTTTTGCCCGGATGACCTGGCAGCAGATTACATTGCAAGGGGAGAGGTGTGCCAGATCCATCTTCAGGAAGAAATCCCAAAACGCCAGATTTGTCTGGTGACGGATGAATCAAAGGTATTAAGCTCTGCAGCCCGGAAGCTAAGAGATGCACTGGCAGCGGATGCCAGCTACAGGCCTTTTTTCTGTGATTGCTGAAGCGAAAGAACGTGTATAAAAAGAAAGAGTATATAGCTATTGAAGAGACAGCCGCCGGTTAAATACGGATCTTGCCGGCTGTCTGTCTTGATGTTTTCAAACGAGCCATGGCTCTGGCCAGTGAAGCGCTGGAATGGTAGTATTCCTGAATACTCTGTTTCTGACGCAGCTGTTCCAGAGCCCTTTCTTTGGCTTCTTCGGCACGGCGAACATCGATTTCTTCCGGTTTTTCTGCACTTTCTGTCAGCAAAAGGACACGGTTGTTGGCAATCTGGACGAAACCGCGGCCAACATAACCGATATGCCAGGTACCGTCTTCCGTTTTATAACGCATTTCTCCGTCCGTGACGGCAATAACCATGGATTCATGGTGGGCTAAAACCTCTTTCTCACCGTCAAAAGCGGGAACGATCAGAGAGAGGCAGGGACCTTCATAGAAGACCCTGTCTGCTGCGATGATTCGCAGATTATACATATCACTCATTAGAAACGCCTGCCTTTCTATTTGACAGAAGCCTGCATTTTTTCAGCTGCACGTTTCACATCATCGATGGTGCCCACGTTAAAGAACGCATTTTCAGGGTAATCATCCATTTCACCGCTGATAATGGCTTTAAAACCACGAATGGTTTCTTCAATAGGTACATAAACACCTTTGATGCCTGTGAAGTTTTCTGCCACGTGGAATGGCTGAGACAGGAATTTCTGGATCTTACGGGCACGATAAACGGTAATCTTATCTTCATCGGACAATTCTTCCATACCCAGGATAGCGATGATATCCTGAAGATCTTTGTAGCTCTGAAGAATTTCCTGTACCTTTCTGGCAACTTCATAATGCTCCTCTCCGACGATATCCGGTTCAAGAATTCGTGAGGAGGATTCAAGAGGATCGACGGCCGGATAAATGCCCTGTTCTACAATTTTTCTTGAAAGAACAGTTGTGGCATCCAGATGGGCAAATGTTGTTGCAGGAGCAGGGTCCGTTAAGTCATCGGCAGGTACATAAACGGCCTGTACAGATGTAACAGCGCCATTTTTTGTGGAAGCGATTCTTTCCTGAAGTTCACCCATTTCAGTAGCCAGTGTCGGCTGATAACCAACGGCAGAAGGCATACGGCCAAGCAGCGCAGATACCTCGGAACCTGCCTGGGAGAAACGGAAGATATTATCGATGAACAGAAGGACATTTCGGTGCTCCTGATCACGGAAATATTCAGCCATTGTCAGACCGGTTTCAGCGACACGCATTCTGGCACCAGGCGGCTCATTCATCTGACCAAACACCAGGGCTGTTTTTTTAAGAACACCTGAAGCTTTCATTTCGGACCAAAGGTCGTTGCCTTCACGGGAACGTTCACCAACACCGGTGAAGATAGAGTAGCCACCCTGTTCAGCTGCGATATTACGGATCAGCTCCTGGATAAGGACTGTTTTACCAACACCGGCACCGCCGAACAGACCGATTTTACCGCCTCTGGCATATGGTGCCAGAAGATCGATAACTTTGATACCTGTTTCAAGCACTTCAGCTACAGGATTCTGATCTTCGAAAGCAGGAGGATCTCTGTGAATAGACCATTTCTCCACATCTTTTAATTCTTCGCCGCCATCAATGGTTTCACCTGTGACATTGAAAAGACGGCCAAGGGTCTGTTCGCCGACAGGAACTTTGATACCGCCGCCGGGAGCAATAACTTCCATATCACGGTAAAGACCTTCACTGGCGGAGAGCATAACACAGCGGACTGTGTGATTACCGATATGCTGTGAAACTTCCATGATACATTTCTGGCCATTATTATCAACTTCAAGGGCATCCTTGATATATGGAAGATCATCATCTTCGAATTCTACATCGACAACAGGTCCCATGACCTGTACAATTTTTCCTTTTTTCATATCGGACACCTCCTTTTAATTTTTTCCTTTTTTCTGAGCCTTGGCACCGGCAATGACCTCAGTGATTTCCTGAGTAATAGCGGCCTGTCGGGCTCTGTTATAAAGTGTTCCAAGCTCCTGAAGAATAGCAGATGCGTTATCAGCGGCAGCCTGCATCGCCATCAGACGGGCATTCTGCTCACTGGCATAAGCTTCTACAAGGGCACTGTAAATATAACCGACGATATAATCCGGTACGATCTGTCCCATGACGGCTTCCGGTGACGGTTTCATGGCGATGTGTTCCATCGGAAGATCGACGGGGATATCTTTGATCATGAAATCCGGACGTTCAAGGGGAAGAAGACGCATGAACTGTGCTTCTTCTGTCATGGCATTTTTCATGCTTGTGTAGACCAGATAGATTTCATCTACCTTTTTTGTACGATAAGCATCGATCAGTGTCTCAGAAATATTTCTGGCACGGCTTAATGTCGGATTCTGAATGGTATAGTGGAACTGGTGGGCAATCGGTAATTTTTTCTGTTGGAAATAATGTCTGCCGATTTCACCAATGACATATAATTTTGCGTTTTTATCGTTTTGAATATGCTCTTCAGCCAGCTTGAGGATATTGTGGTTGTAGGCACCGGCCATACCTTTATCCGCAGTGACGACCACATAGGCACGGCGAATGGTATGCTCATCTATGACAGCATTCGGATCACGGAAGTATTCTGAATGCATTTCGGGAAGATGACGAAGGATTCGGCTCATGGTGGACTGAAGGGTATAGAAATACGGCTCTGTATTCGCTAACGCTTTTTTTGCTCTTCTCAGTTTCGACGAGGAAATCATATACATGGCATTGGTGATTTTCATCGTGTCCTGTATACTTCTCATTCTGTCTCTGATTTCTCTGGCATTTGCCATATCAGATACGCCTCCTTCCTGTCTTACTGCTGTTTGAAGGCTTCAGCGGCTTCATCAATCTGCTTTTTCAGTTCATCTGTCAGCTGACCACCTGTCTGAATGGCTTCACATATATCTGCATGATGCAGATCAAACCATGCCAGAAGGTCATTCTGGAATTTCTTGACAGATTTGAGCTCCACATCATCAAAGTAACCTTTGTTAGCCAGATGAAGGGTAATAACCTGCTGGTTCAGCTGAAGCGGTTTACCGAGCGGCTGCTTCAAAAGCTCAAGAAGGGCATGGCCGTGTTTTAACTGTTGCTTTGTAATATCATCCAGATCAGATGCGAACTGGGTGAAAACTTCCATCTCACGATACTGCGCCAGATCGATACGGATACTGCCGGAAGCTTTCTTCATAGCGCTTGTCTGAGCAGCACCGCCGACACGGGATACAGACAGACCAACGCTGACAGCAGGACGCATACCTGAGAAAAACAGATGGCTTTCAAGGAAAATCTGACCATCTGTAATGGAAATAACATTGGTTGGAATATAAGCGGATAAGTCACCGGCCTGTGTCTCAATAATAGGGAGGGCTGTTAATGATCCGCCGCCAAGTTTTTCACTGAGTCTGCTGGCACGTTCCAGAAGACGGGAATGCAGATAGAACACATCACCGGGATAAGCTTCACGTCCGGGAGAACGCTCCAGCAAAAGGGAGATGGCTCTGTATGCAACGGCATGTTTGCTCAGATCATCATAGACGATCAGGGCATCCTGTCCTTTGTACATAAAGTATTCTGCCAGCGCTGTACCTGCGTATGGTGCGATGTACTGAAGAGAAGAGGAGTCGCTGGCCATGGAAGCCAGAACGATGGTATATTCCATGGCACCATGTTTTTCCAGGTTGTTGACAACTCTTGCAACGGTAGAAGCTTTCTGACCGATGGCAACGTACACACAAACAACGCCTTTGCCTTTCTGGTTGATGATTGTATCTTCTGCAATAGAAGTTTTACCTGTCTGACGGTCACCGATGATCAATTCACGCTGACCACGGCCGATTGGGAACATGGAGTCAATGGAAAGGATACCTGTTTCCAATGGTGTATCAACAGGCTGACGATCAATGATCGCCGGTGCCGGTTCCTCGATGGCACGATATTCAGTGGAAGTAATATCACCTTTGCCATCGATAGGTTCACCCAGGGCGTTGACAACTCTTCCTTTAAAGGCATCACCGACGGGAATGCCGGCTCTTTTGCCTGTACGGATGACCTTGCAGCCTTCACGAATGGATTCGTCGTGGCCAAAAAGGATACAACCGATTTCATTTCGACGGATATTCTGTACCATACCTTTAACGCCGCCATCGAAGACAACGATTTCGCCGTACATCGCATGGTCGATACCGTAAACTATGGCAATACCATCGCCGACCCAGATGACTTCACCGGTCTCTTTGGCTTCATTGTCCCAGTCGTAATTTTCTATTTCATTTTTTATAATCGATATAATATCGTCTGCACTAATGACACTCACATTATCACCTCTTTCAGAGTTTTAAATCTGTCCAACGGCATCCTTCAGCTGACGGATGCGTGCTGCAAATGTCCAATCGTATTCTTCGTTGCCGATACGGATGCGCACACCGCCCAGGAGAGAAGGATTTATGTTGATCTGATAAATCAGTTCTTTGCCGGGATACTTCCGTGAGAGGAAAGCTTTTATTTCATTTTCTTTTTCAGGGGATGGTGTTTCGGCAAAAACACATTCAACCCGTACACGGTTATGAGAAGTATCCCAGATTTTCTGCCATTCAGCATAGATGTCTGCCAGTTCTTCAATTCCGCCGTCATTGCACATGACCTTGTAAAAGTTGATCAGATGGCGGGGGAGACCGGAGCCGTCGAAGACGCGTTCAATCAGATGATGTTTTTTCTCAGATGTCACAAGGGGACTCCGAAGAACGTTCAAAAGTGCAGGAACTTTTTCTGTGATCTCACGGGCAGTCTGAAGTTCTTCAGACGTAATACCCAGCTCATACAGAACAATTGCATTATTTACCGCTCTTTGCGTCATACTGATCACCTGTCATAATAATTTTCTTTGCAGCCAGCATGGCAATATCCATGATCTGTGACTGCAGTTCTTTCTTGGCATTTGCCTGTTCTTTTTCAATATCTTCACGGGCCTGAGCCAGCATTTTGACTCTTTCAGCCTCTGTATCAGCAATCGCCTTGCTGTGTTCTTTTTCGGAACGAACATGGGCAGCTGCGATAATATCGGCGGCCTGTTCTTTAGCAGTGTCAAGCTGCTGCTCATAGTCGGCTTTCATTTTGTTGGCTTCATCCTGCGTTTTCTGTGCAGCATTAAATTGCTGCCTGATCATTTCGTTTCGCTGCTCGATCACACCCATGACCGGCTTGATCAGAAAATGCCGAAGTGCAACAAAAAGGACAAGGACATTGACGACGGTCCAGAAGATTGTCCAGGGTTCCAAACTTAACATAGCTGCACCTGCCTCTCATTCTTACTGTTCCATAAGTTCTATTAAATATCGCAATAATTATTTCAGGAAAAGAATGATCAACAGGGCAATAACGAAACCGTAAATAGCCGTTGCTTCGGCAAGGGCACAACCAAGAAGCAAAGATTTACTGATTTTGCTTTCTGCTTCAGGCTGTCTTGCGATAGCGTCTACTGCGGAAGAAGTTGCTTTACCGATACCAACACCGGCACCAATACCTGTTAATACTGCAATACCTGCACCAATTGCTACGAATAATGTTGCTGACATAATAACTCGCTCCTTTTCTTTTAAAATTGACGGATCATTGAGGATCAGTCGATAGCTTCTTTAATAAATAATGCGGTCAGGAATACAAAAACGTATGCCTGGATCAGCCCGTCGAATATATCGAAGTAGCAGCTGAATACCGCCGGCAGGATGGCCGGGACGACCATCTTCAGCAATTCCATAATGACAAACGAGCCAAGAACGTTGCCGAATAATCGCATACATAATGAAAGTGGTCTGATGAAAATCTCAAGGATGTTGATCGGTAAAATGACAACCATCGGTTCTGCGAAGCTTTTCAGCCAGCCGCAGCCGCCTTTAGCCAAAACACCAGACAGCTCGATCAAAATGATGCTGAGAATTGCCAGTGAAGCCGTTACATTGATATCCTTTGTCGGTGGTTTGAAACCGAGAATGCCGATGAGATTGGCAATACCGATATAAATTCCCACACTCATTAAATAAGGAATAAAACGTTTGCCTTTCTCGCCAAGGATATCTTCGAAGAAGCTATAAATACCACTGACAGCCGTTTCAAGAAGCAGCTGTCCTTTACCTGGGGTTGTGACCTTCAGGTTTCTGACAAAAATCGCACACAGGAGAATCACAACAGCCATGATTAACCATGTTACAAAAACTGATTCAGCCACCGGTATGCCGCCGAAAATCGGAATCGTAAAAGCTGTATCACAGTTTAATTCTTCCATGAGATTTTTTACCAGCTCATCCATATTTATTCACTTCCTTTTCACTTCCCTTTCGGGCTGTTCACAATTTTAGTCTCGTCAAAGGCAATTGTCAAATGTCGAAAAAATAATGAAAATTCACAAATTGAACACAGCTTTGTGGATATTATGCCCTAAAAGTGTGTTTAAGTTGTATTTGAAACTGGTAAAACTTGATTAACGGTCTGTAGAAGAGAATTAATTTTCTCCCATTTGACGTATGTTAGAATTGTGAAACTTTATGGAATATAATCATGATACATCTTTGATATGTCAGAATTGTTTGAAGAATAGTAGACAAATAAGAAAAGTGTGTCGGAAATCTTACACACTTTTCTGTAAAAAAATAAAAAATATGGTAACTGTTCAGAGCCAGCCTCCAAAATGCTACGCATTTCGTCGGTGTGGCGTATCCGCCAAATAAAATTTCAAAAACAGTTTTAAAAATGCAAGCATTTTATACCTGTTTTTTGAAATTTTGCTTGGCTCTGAACAGTTACAAAATATGAATGGCTTAAAGGATAAAATCCTTGAGGAAAAACACAAAAACTTACAGAACAGAAATGGTGTCTCCTATATGGATGGTTCCTTCTTTGATGACTTTGGTAAAAATTCCCTGGGTAGGCATGATGCACTTGCCTACTTTCTGCTGAATGGCACATCCTTTGTGGCATTCCTTGCCAATCTGGGTAACTTCCTGAATGGTTTCACCAATCTGAAGACGAGTGCCCACAGGCAGTTCATAGAGACAGATGTCCTTTGTTGTCAGATTCTCTGCAAATTGCCCCGGCGTCAGGCCTTCAACACCCATTTCAGTCATGATGTCGATACTCTCCTGAGCCAGAAGGCTGATCTGGCGGTGCCAGTTGCCGGCGTGGGCGTCCCCGACAATGCCGTGATCGCATTTGCAGATGGCAGTGTCAACAGGGGTTTTAACCACACCTTTTTCTTTGGATATGTTGATAGATGTAATGGTTCCTTTGATCATATGTTGATAACCTCGTTTTCGTTGATTAGGTATATTTTACTGTAACTGTTCAGAGCTAACCTCCAAAATGCTACGCATTTCGTCGGTGTGGCGTATCCGCCAAATAAAATTTAAAAAACAGTCTTAAAAATGCAAGCATTTTATACCTGTTTTTTGAAATTTTGCTTGGCTCTGAACAGTTACATTTTACTTTTATTTGCACAAAGAAGCTAAATGTCCGGTGATATATGGAGGGTTACTGCTGTGTGAAATGGCCGGATTTGCCGCCGTCTTTCTCGATCACCCGAAGATTTGTGATATGCATGCCACGGTCTATAGCTTTGCACATGTCATAAATGGTCAGTGCAGCAGCTGAAACGGCATGCAGGGCTTCCATTTCCACGCCGGTCTGGCCGGTTGTTTTGACGGAGGCCTTGATGTGGACGGCATTTTCCTCTGTGTCGGTCTCAAAATGGATATCAATGCCTGACAGCATCAGAGGATGGCACATCGGGATGATTGCGGATGTCTGTTTGGCAGCCATAATGCCGGCTACCTGGGCGACAGCCAGTACATCGCCTTTCTTGATCTGTCCGTCGATGATAGCCTGTAAGGTCTCCGGCTGCATATAAATACTGCCGGCGGCCACAGCGATTCGATGCGTGATGGCTTTCTCGGAGACATCTACCATTCGGGCACGTCCCTGGTCATTGATATGTGTAAGAGGCATAAAAACCTTCTCCCTTCAATAGATATGTTGAAATTCGATAGCTGCAATATAGACCATTATAGCTGAAATGAGAAGAAAAATCAAAAAATTTCATAAACTTTAGCGCAATGGTATTGATTTTATAAAAGGGACGCTTTAAAATAGGAAGATGCGGGATAAGATGTCTTGTCAGCAGGACAGAATCCTGTATGTTTTTGACGTTGACAGAAGATGATTGATAGATGAAGAAGGAGGCATGCCTTATGGCAAAGATCGATATTATTTCCGGTTTCCTTGGAGCAGGAAAGACAACACTGATTAAGAAGCTTCTTAGCGAAGCATTAAAGGGACAGCAGGTTGTCCTGATTGAGAATGAATTTGGTGAAATCGGCATTGACGGCGGATTTTTAAAGGATGCAGGTGTGAACATCACAGAGATGAACTCCGGTTGTATCTGCTGCTCACTGGTTGGTGATTTTGGTACAGCGCTGAAGGATGTGATCACGAAGTTTAATCCTGACAGGATCATCATTGAACCGTCAGGTGTCGGCAAGTTATCAGATGTTATCAAAGCCGTTCAGGGTGTGGCAGAAGATGCACCGATTGAACTGAACAGCCTTGTAACAGTTGCAGATGCCAACAAGTGCAAGATGTATATGAAGAACTTCGGTGAGTTCTACAACAACCAGGTTGAGAGCGCACACACCATCGTGCTCAGTCGTACCCAGAATATGAAGCAGGACAAGTTGGAAGCCTGTGTTGCTATGATCAGAGAACACAACAAGGACGCGGCAGTGATCACAACACCTTGGGATGAACTGACAGGTGAACAGCTTTTAGCGGCTATGGAGAAACCGGTGTCTCTGGCTGATATGGTGATGGCTGAAGAGGATATCTGTCCTGTATGCGGCGGCCACCATGATCACGACCATGATGATCACGATCATGAGCATGAACATCATCATGATCACGATGACCACGATCATGAACATGAACATCATCACGACCATGACCATGACGATCATTGCGGATGCGGTCATGACCACGATCATGATCACCATCACCACCATCACGCAGATGAAGTCTTCACAAGCTGGGGCAAAGAGACACCTCGTAAGTATACAAAGGAAGAAGTGGAGACAATTCTGAAGGCGCTTTCCGCTGACAACAATGAATACGGTATTATCCTTCGTGCAAAGGGTATGCTGCCAAGCCAGGACGGTACATGGATATACTTCGATATGGTTCCTGAAGAATACGAGATCCGTGAAGGTCAGCCGGAATATACAGGCCGTCTTTGTGTCATCGGCTCCAAGATTGATGAAGCTAAGCTTGAGAAGCTGTTTATGCTGTAAGTGTACATGAAATAACATATAAGATGAATAGCATAAAAATAAAAGACCGATATTCCAGGAAGATAGATTCCTGGAATATCGGTCTTTTTATCGATGTATGGTAATATGCGAGATTTGCAAAGCATGTTCTATTTTGGTTATAAAGAACTGCAGTAACAATGCTTTTATAATTGGTTGGTCATGAGCTGTGCATGTTCCATCATGGCATCAAAAGCAGCCGAATGATTACCTTTACAGATTGCATCCAGAATTTTTTCATGGCAGGCATAGACATCTTGACGAGGTACTTTTTCATTGAGCTGCAGTTCAGGATGATTTAAAAATCCCATGCCTGAAGATTTTAAGCTGGAAAAATAAGGATCTTGAAGAGAGTCAATCAGTTCTATGTGAAATTGACGATCCAGTGCAAAATATTCGCCGAAATCTGTCTGTTCATCAAGATAGGCTTTCATATCCTGCATAATATATTTCAATCTGCGGACATAAATATTTTTGGGATTTTTGGCGTAGGCTTTGGCGAGTTCGGCCACGCAATAACCTTCAATGGCGTTACTGAAATGGTAGTGCTGCTTGACTTCATCAGCGGTTGGCATATGAAGTTGAATACCGCGGCTTGGCAGAATGTCAATGCGCTTTTCATCGGCTAATTTCTGAATAGCATCTCGTACCGGTGTCTTAGACATGTTCAATTCTATAGCAATTTGATTCAGGGAATATTTTTTATCATATTCGAATTTTCCATCGTCAATCATTTGGACTAACTGTTCATAGGCTTCATCTTTAAGAAAAAGTGACATAGGAATAGCCTCCTTAATTATACATACTGTGTTTATTATAAACGAAATGGCAGAGAGTTTCAACGTGATTGAAGTGTTTTGGAAATTCATCGTTATATTGTACAAAAACATCTACAACTTATTAGCAGTTATGTTAATTGACATAGTTATAACAATAAAGTAATATACCATTATACCGATATATCGGTATAATGGTATATCGAAAGAATATAACCAGGCAAAACAAAATCATAAAGTAGGGGAGAAAGCGTATGGCACTGAATTATCTTTACAAAATGACATCTACAAAAATTAAGGAATTACAGCCAAAATGCAATCTTGCATTTATTCCATTGGGACCGACGGAAGTGCACGGTCCGCATCTGCCATTGATGACAGATTTTCGCAGCGGATTGGAATTGTGCGAAAGAGCAGCAAGAAAGCTGCAGGAAGAGGGGATTGAATCTATCATTGCAACGCCGGTGACGTACTGTGCAGCAGATGTGACAAATGTATTTCCTGGAAATACATCTCTTAGGGTGGAGACTGTCGAGATGCTGTTAGAGGATATATGTCTCAGCCTGGCAAGGAGTGGCTTTTATAATATCATGGTTGTATCTGGACATGCTGACCCGGGTAATGCTGCGGCAGTTGTCAGAGGTATTGAGAATGCGAAAAAGAAAAACAACAAGGTCAATGGTACCTATTCGGCGTGGTTTGACAAAGGCGTTGTTGAAGGTGGCGCAGCAGCATATTTTAATGGTATTCATCCAACATATGACCTCCATGCAGGTGAATCAGAAACAGGATTTGGTTTGATGCGTTATCCGGAATTACTGGATAAAGCGCAGATCGCATCATTGAAGCCGAATTATGAAGGCGAGTTCCTTTTTGAGAGAATTGGTGCGGGGGCAAAAGATTTTATTGAATGTGGTGCACCGGATGCTTACTTTGGTGATCCGGCAGCTGCGACAGCTGAAAATGCGGACAAACAGTATGATGTATTTTCTGATTATGTGGTGGATGAAGTGCGTGCTTTATTGGGATAACAGTAGAGAAGGATGGGGGATGTCAATAATGAAAAGAAATTTGGCAGAATTCTTGAAACAGGTATGGGGTTTATCATGTCATGGGTCCTGAATACATCGGCAATGTAGTTATTAGGAGCTCCAATGACACCGGCTACGGTATTTCCTGCCTGGGTGGGGGCCTTTGCTATTGCGGTAGCCATTAACTATTTTGCACCGGTGATGGATTGGGTGGCATCATGGACAAAAAGAATTAAGAATAAAACATTGGAATATGTTGTAAGAGTGTTGATTTTCTCATTTATTGAAATTCTGTTCAATAGTGTATGGTGTATGTACAATTCGGGGAACATTGTATATTGGCCGGCGAAGTTTCCAATCCTTTTGGCGGTAGGAACAATTGCTATTTTTATTTCTTTGCCAATTATGGTACGGGTAGCCACTGCCTGTGCGAAGAAATAAAATCAGACTGTAAAATATTTGAATTTATCCGGGAAAGCCGAATTGGCAGGCAAATGATTTTGCTCACTGATTCGGCTTTTGGTATTTTATTGTTGGTTAAAATGGGGGGGCGGGTTTTGCAGTTAGCATTGCAGCAGCCCTTTTCGACTTGAATTTCATAGATTTATTTGATATGATAATGAATAGAAAAAGAAATACGAATAAATAGAAAGTTTGGTGATAGAGATGGATAAACTGGAAGTACCGGTATACCTGATAACAGGTTTCCTTGAGAGTGGCAAGACTTCTTTCCTTCAGGAAATCTTTGAAAGCGGTGAATTCGCGGATGGTGAAAGAGGCCTTTTGATCTCATGCGAGGAAGGCGAAGTTGAACTTGATGAGAAGGCAACACTGGCCTGCAAGATCGATACGGTGACACTGGATGAAGAAGAGGAACTGACGGCAGATTTTCTTGAGAACTGCAAGAATGTTTACAAACCGAAGCGGGTTTTTGTGGAATACAACGGCATGTGGGACCCGGATACAATTCTCAGCGTGGATATGCCAAGAGGATGGGAGATTTATCAGATCGTGACTATGATTGATGCAAGTACCTTTGCTGTTTATCTGAACAACATGAAGTCCATTATCGGCAATATGATCAAGTGTACAGAGCTGGTTATCTTCAACAGATGTTCTGAAGAACAGGATCTGCCGATGTTCAGAAGAAATCTGAAGGCTTTGAATTCCAATGTCCAGATGATGTTTGAGCACAAGGACGGCCGAATGATCGAACTGGGCAAGGATATCCCGCCATATGATCTGAATGCACCGATCATTGACATTACAGATGATGATTACGGCATCTGGTATATGGATGTAGCAGATGACAAGGATCGCTATGAAGGCAAGACCGTTCGCTTTACAGCAAGGATCATGAAGAACCGTAAGTTGCCGAAGAATTTCTGTGTACCAGGCCGTAAAGCCATGACATGCTGTGCGGAGGATATCCGCTTTATCGGTTTTTTGTGTAAATACCCTGAACTTGATAATTTAAAGAATGGTGATTGGGTGACACTGACAGCCAATATGCATTATGAACGCAGAAGAGAATACGGCGGTGTAGGTCCTGTGCTTTATGCAACAGAAGTTGTAGAATGCGCAGCACCGGAAGATGAATTAGTTTATTTTAATTAACAGAGTAAAGGGACTGCATGCATGCGGTTCCTTTATCTTAAGCAGAATACCCTTTGGCATGTCTTTAAATGCGTGCCTGAAGGGGGAGAAGGTGTGGCTATTAATATGGAAGAAAAAATTGTTTTCTGCAAAGGCGGCGGATGTACCGCCAAGCTCGGTGCGGGGGTTCTGAGCCGTGTACTGGAAAAACTTCCAAGGGGTGAACAGGATCCATCTCTGCTTGTGGGGTATGACAGCAGGGATGATGCTGCGGTATACAAGATTTCCGATGATACGGCCATTGTGCAGACATTGGATTTCTTTCCACCGATGGTGGATGATCCTTATACATTCGGACAGATTGCTGCTGCTAACGCGCTCAGCGATATTTATGCCATGGGCGGGGAGGTCAAGACAGCGCTGAATATTGTCTGCTTCCCTGAGAAGATGGATTTGAATATTCTGGGTGAGATTATGAGAGGTGGTTCAGAGAAGGTCATAGAAGCCGGTGGCACATTGGCCGGAGGTCATTCTATCGCAGACAGCGATGTGAAATACGGCTTGTCTGTTATGGGAGTGGTTCATCCGGACAGAGTATTGGCCAATAATCAGGGTCAGCCCGGGGATAAGCTGATTTTGACTAAGAAGCTGGGTGTTGGCATTATCTGTACGGCTAACCGGGTTGGCGAAGCATCTGAGGCAGCCATGCATGAAGCTATCAGGTCCATGACGACCTTGAACAAATATGCGTCGGAGATCTGTAGAAAATACGATGTGCATGCCTGTACAGATGTCACCGGGTTCAGTTTTCTGGGACACCTGCATGAAATGTTGGACGGCAAGTTGAACTGCTGTATCGACGCTTCAGAAGTACCGGTCATTGAAGAGGCCCATCGTCATGCGGACGAATTTCTGCTGACAGCGGCCGGTCAGCGCAACAGAAATCACACAGGCCCATTTGTCGAGTTCAGAAATATTCCATTCTCTATGGAAGAAATCCTGTTCGACCCGCAGACATCAGGAGGCCTTCTGGCTGCAGTCAAAGCCGAACAGGCCGAGGCACTTGAAGCTGAATTACAAAATGCAGGTCTTCCGGCGAAGATTGTCGGAACATTATTGGAAAAGAATAGTGAGGCGCCTGAAATAGTTGTAGAATAAATCATCAGGCCAATATGAGCTAATCAAGGAGGAAACTATTATGTTAAAAGTCGTTAATGCCATGGGTGATGCATGCCCGATCCCTGTTGTTAAGACAAAAAATGCCATTAAAGAATTAAGTGGTGCAGGAATGGTAGAAACACTGGTAGACAATGAAATTGCCGTCCAGAATCTGACAAAGATGGCACAGCAGAAGAACTATGGCGTCCGTTCAGAAAAACTGGGCGAGAACCAGTACAGAGTGATTATGACCATCGGAGAATCAGCGGATGAGGCAGGAGTTGAAGCTGATGAAGAAGTAAGAACAGAAGAAACCTGTATACCGGACGGAAGAAAGGGCAATAAAGTCGTTGTTATTTCATCTTCCTGTATGGGCAGCGGGGATGATGAATTGGGTGCTGTTCTGATGAAGGGTTTCATCTATGCCCTGTCTCAGCAGGATGAACTTCCAAAGACAATTCTGTTCTATAATGGCGGTGCAAAACTGACATGTGAAGAGGCACCGACGCTGGAAGATTTGATGTCGCTTGAAGCAAATGGTGTGGAAATCCTGACATGTGGTACCTGCCTGAATCATTACGGTCTGACAGAGAAACTGAAAGTCGGCGGCGTGACCAATATGTATGTGATCACTGAGAAAATGATGCAGGCGGATCTGATCGTTAAACCATAATTTAAAATATAGAATCATGGAAGAACAGGATGGCGGTGTATCGTGCGTCAAAAGAAGAATTATATGATATTGACATTTAAGACTACAACGGCAGCTATGGCCATGGAGAAGAAGTGCAGCGAGGAGGGGATTCCGGGACGGCTGATTCCGCTCCCGGGAGAAATCAGCGCCGGATGTGGACTGTCCTGGCGGATATTGCCGGAGGAGTATGAGACATACAAAGACAAGATTATGTCCTTGGATATTCCGGTGGAACAAACTGTCGAAGTGCGGATATAAAACAGAAAAATACAGGATGACAAAAGGCAATCGTCGTATGTTGAGAAAATTTAAAGAAAAATTCTTGACAAGGATGATTGCCTTTGTTATAATATGCAAGTGTGCGCAATAGGCGTGTATACACCGTTATGTAAATGACGGCAACCAGTTCATTTTATTACCAGGAGGTGAAAATAATGCCAACATTTAACCAGTTAGTAAGAAAAGGAAGACAGACTGTTGAGAAGAAATCTACAGCTCCTGCTCTGCAGAAGAGCTACAACTCTCTTCACAAGAAAGCAACAGACTTATCATCACCACAGAAGAGAGGTGTATGTACAGCTGTTAAGACAGCTACTCCTAAAAAACCTAACTCAGCTCTTAGAAAGATCGCCAGAGTTCGTTTATCAAACGGAATCGAAGTAACAAGCTACATCCCAGGTGAAGGTCACAACCTTCAGGAGCATAGCGTTGTACTGATCAGAGGTGGTCGTGTAAAGGACTTACCAGGTACAAGATACCATATCATCAGAGGTACACTTGATACTGCAGGTGTTGCTAAGAGAAGACAGGCCCGTTCTAAATACGGTGCTAAGAGACCAAAGGACGCTAAGAAATAAGAGTTTCACAGGTTTATACTATTTGCGACGAATGTAGCATTATTTTACCGCAATGAATATAAGGTTGCGATTAAAGATAGATATACAATTCGAGCGCGAACACATAGTCAGACTACGTGAGTACCCAAGATTGAATAATCTATAAGGAGGGAAGTAACGTGCCAAGAAAAGGACATATCCAGAAAAGAGACGTATTGGCTGATCCGATTTACAACAGCAAAGTCGTAACAAAGCTTGTCAACAACATCATGCTTGACGGTAAGAAAGGCGTTGCTCAGAAGATCGTATACGGCGCATTTAATAGAATTTCTGAAAAGACAGGCAAGGAAGCTCTCGAAGTTTTCGAAGAAGCTATGAACAATATCATGCCTGTTCTTGAAGTAAAAGCAAGACGTATCGGTGGTGCCACATATCAGGTGCCTATCGAGGTTAGACCAGAGAGAAGACAGGCTCTTGCTCTCAGATGGTTAACAGTATATTCTCGTAAGAGAGGCGAAAAGACTCAGGAAGAGAGACTTGCCAACGAGATTATGGATGCTGCAAACAACACTGGTGCAGCAGTTAAGAAAAAAGAAGACATGCACAAAATGGCAGAAGCAAACAAAGCTTTCGCTCATTACAGATGGTAATCTGTTTTTAGCGGTTGCTTAGCTGAGAAAAGGAGGAATTATCCTTGGCTGGAAGAGAATATCCATTAGAGAGAACCAGAAATATTGGTATTATGGCTCATATCGATGCTGGTAAAACAACAACAACTGAGCGTATCTTATATTACACTGGTATTAACTACAAGATTGGTGATACTCATGACGGTACTGCAACTATGGACTGGATGGCCCAGGAGCAGGAACGTGGTATCACAATTACTTCCGCTGCTACAACATGTCACTGGACACTTCAGGATCACTGCAAGCCAAAGGCAGGTGCTTTAGAGCATCGTATCAACATCATTGATACACCAGGACACGTAGACTTCACAGTTGAAGTTGAGCGTTCCCTTCGTGTACTTGATGGTGCTGTAGGTGTCTTCTGTGCCAAAGGTGGTGTTGAGCCTCAGTCCGAAAACGTATGGCGTCAGGCTGACACATACAACGTACCTAGAATGGCTTTCATCAACAAGATGGATATTCTTGGTGCTGATTTCTACAGTGCTGTTGAGCAGATCAAGACAAGATTAGGTAAGAATGCTATCTGCATTCAGCTCCCAATCGGTAAGGAAGATGAATTCAAAGGTATCATTGACCTTTTTGAAATGCAGGCTTATATCTACAATGATGAAAAGGGTGACGATATTTCTATCGTTGATATCCCAGAAGATATGGTTGATGATGCAGAACTTTATCATACAGAATTAGTTGAGAAGATCTGCGAATTAGATGACGATCTGATGATGGCTTACCTTGAAGGTGAAGAACCATCTAATGATCAGTTAAAAGCTGTATTAAGAAAAGCAACATGTGAATGTACAGCTGTTCCTGTTTGCTGTGGTACAGCTTACAGAAACAAAGGTGTTCAGAAGCTCCTTGATGCAATCATCGAGTATATGCCATCTCCATTAGATATCCCACCAATCAAGGGCGTTGATATGGATGGCAACGATGTTGTCAGACATTCTTCTGATGAAGAACCTTTCTCCGCTCTTGCATTCAAGATTATGACAGACCCATTCGTTGGTAAGCTGGCATTCTTCCGTGTATATTCCGGTACTCTGAATTCCGGTTCTTACACACTGAACGCAACAAAGGGCAAGAAAGAACGTGTTGGTCGTATCCTTCAGATGCATGCCAACAAGAGAAAAGAGCTGGATAAGGTTTACTCCGGTGATATCGCAGCTGCTGTAGGTTTCAAATTTACAACAACTGGTGATACAATCTGTGATGAACAGCATCCGGTTATTCTGGAATCCATGGAATTCCCAGAACCTGTTATCGAGCTTGCTATCGAGCCTAAGACAAAAGCAGGCCAGGGCAAGATGGGTGAAGCTTTAGCAAAACTTGCTGAAGAAGATCCTACATTCAGAGCTCATACAGATCAGGAAACAGGCCAGACAATCATTGCCGGTATGGGCGAGCTCCATCTGGAAATCATTGTTGACCGTCTGCTTCGTGAATTTAAAGTAGAGGCAAACGTTGGTGCACCTCAGGTTGCATACAAAGAAACATTTACAAAAGCCGTTGATGTAGACAGCAAATATGCTAAACAGTCCGGTGGTCGTGGTCAGTATGGTCACTGTAAAGTTCACTTTGAGCCAATGGATGCCAATGGTGAAGAACTCTTCAAGTTCGATTCTACAGTCGTAGGTGGTGCTATTCCTAAGGAATACATCCCAGCTGTCGGCGAAGGTATCGAAGAAGCTGCTAAAGCTGGTATCCTCGGCGGATTCCCTGTACTTGGTATCCATGCTACAGTATATGATGGTTCTTACCATGAAGTCGATTCAAGTGAAATGGCATTCCACATTGCTGGTTCCATGGCTTTCAAGGAAGCTATGCACAAAGCAGGCGCTGTTCTTCTTGAGCCGATCATGAAAGTTGAAGTTACAATGCCTGAAGAATACATGGGCGATATCATCGGCGACCTGAACTCACGTCGTGGTCGTATCGAAGGTATGGAAGATATCGGTGGTGGTAAGATGGTTAAAGCATATGTACCACTTGCTGAAATGTTCGGTTATTCTACAGACCTGCGTTCAAGAACACAGGGCCGTGGTAACTACTCCATGTTCTTCGAGAAATACGAACCAGTTCCGAAGTCAATTCAGGAAAAGGTATTAAACAACAAAGATAAATAAATTATCCTTGCTGTGTACAGGTAATGTACAACTTTTAAATACGAAAATATTTTAAAATAGGCTTGAATATATGCTGTAAATGCAATATAATCGTAATTAGCCGAGCAAAAATAATAAAAATCTGCCTCTCCCGAACGGGGGAGAGGCGCCTATAAAAGGAGGACGTTAAAATGGCTAAAGCTAAGTTTGACAGAAGCAAACCACATTGTAATATCGGTACAATTGGACACGTTGACCACGGTAAAACAACTTTAACAGCTGCTATCACAAGAGTATTAGCAGAAAGAGTACCTGGTAACGAAAAAGTAGATTTCGAAAACATCGATAAAGCTCCAGAAGAAAGAGAACGTGGTATCACAATCTCTACAGCTCACGTTGAGTACCAGACAGAAAAACGTCATTACGCTCACGTTGACTGCCCAGGACATGCCGATTATGTAAAGAACATGATCACAGGTGCTGCTCAGATGGATGGTGCTATCCTTGTTGTAGCTGCTACTGATGGTGTTATGGCTCAGACAAAAGAGCATATCCTTCTTTCACGTCAGGTAGGTGTACCTTACATCATTGTATTCATGAACAAATGTGATATGGTAGATGATGAAGAACTCCTTGAATTAGTAGAAATGGAAATCACAGAAGTTCTTGAAGAATATGACTTCACAGATTGCCCAATCATCAAAGGTTCCGCTCTTAAGGCTCTTGAAGATCCAAACGGCGAATGGGGCGACAAGATCATGGAACTTATGGATACAGTAGATAGCTATATCCCAGATCCACAGCGTGATACAGATAAGCCATTCCTTATGCCAGTCGAAGACGTATTCTCTATCACAGGTCGTGGTACAGTTGCTACAGGCCGTGTAGAAAGAGGTGTTCTGCATCTTTCTGACGAAGTAGAAATCGTTGGTGTTAAAGAAGAAACACGTAAAGTAGTTGTAACTGGTATCGAAATGTTCCGTAAACTCCTTGACGAAGCTCAGGCTGGTGATAACATCGGTTGTCTTCTTCGTGGTGTTCAGAGAAATGAAATCGAAAGAGGACAGGTTCTCGCTAAACCAGGTTCAGTACACCCACACAAGAAATTCACAGCTCAGGTTTACGTACTGACAAAAGACGAAGGTGGTCGTCATACACCATTCTTCAACAACTACCGTCCACAGTTCTACTTCAGAACAACAGATATCACAGGCGTTATCTCCCTTCCAGAAGGTACAGAAATGTGCATGCCTGGTGATAACGTAGAAATGACAATCGAACTGATCCACCCAATCGCTATGGAACAGGGTCTTACATTCGCTATCCGTGAAGGTGGCCGTACTGTAGGTTCAGGTCGTGTTGCTACAATCATCGAATAATATTCGCTAAGCAATGAGCAATGCAAATCCAACGAATGATGACTAGTGGGAGTTCACTCACACCAGGGCATTGTTCGGTGGATTTATGAGGCGAATGCCTCGACTGAGATGAAGCGTAGCGGAATCGAAGTTGTGCATTGCGAGTATAACGCGCATATCGTATATAAATGAGTGTCAGGAGTACACTCTGTGTCCAAACGTAAGATACCCCGGAACCGTAAGGTTTCCGGGGTTTTTCTGTACTCTAAGAAAAGAATGGTTTCTAATCGCAATAGTTACACATAAAGAATTGCCAATTTTTATTTCTATCTTGCAGATTTTGGGACTTGTTTTTACGATTCTTTTGTATAAAGGAATTATTAAGAAGCAGAATAATTCCTTGAACAATAGTCATGGAAGGAGATATCGATGATGACGAAATCTTTTGAGAATGATTCAGATACAAATCACGGTCTGAATAGCCAAAGAAAGCCGGAGGATGCATCTTTTATGCGCGAGGCTATTCGTCTTTCACAACTTGCCGTAGAACATGGAAATGAGCCTTTTGGAGCGGTTCTGGTAAAAAATGGAGAAATTGTATTTACGAATGAAAATCAGATTTATACAAGACATGATCCGACCTTTCATGGAGAAGCCGGACTGATTCGTGAATTCTGTGCAAAGACATCAATCACAGATTTGCATGACTATACGCTTTATTCCAGCTGTGAGCCGTGTTTTATGTGCAGTGGCGCAATGGTCTGGGTGAAATTAGGCCGATTAGTATACGGTGCAAGCAATAGCGATTTAGAGGCGATACTTGGTAACGAAGGATGTAATTGTTCAAAGATTGTTTTTGACAATTCCTTTTGGCAGCCACAGGTAACAGCGGGGATTCTTCGGGATGAAAGTCTCATGATTCTGAAGGATTATTTTGATACGCATGCAAAAGGTTGATAGGGTATATTGATCAGAAATAATAACGCACTTGTAAAATAATAATGCCATTCATGGTTGAAATCCGGCTATGAAAGACAGCAAATAGGTGGGTATCGTTCGTTTGGGACAAACAATTGTGACAATATAAATACAATATAGACGGATATGCAGCAATAACTAAAAAAATCAAATTAGTGTATATGAGAAATAAAATTCGATATATTATTAAAAAAATCAAAAAAACTGTTGACAATTCAAATCCAAGATGATATCATATACAAGCTGTCAGCGAGACAAACGCAAAACAGCAAGTTTTTCATCAGATTAAAAAGAAATTTGGAAATAAATGAAAAAAGTTGTTGACAAACTTCAAGAGATTTGATATAAATAATTAAGTTGCTCAGAGAGCGGTACATGAACTTTGATAATTGAACAACAAAACAATCCCGAAAATTCCTAAAAAGAATTTTTAAGAACACAAACCAAAGTAAAACGGGAAGAGATAA
>NZ_JBBMEK010000016.1:0-27068 GCF_040096555.1 Coprococcus intestinihominis
CAGCTTCTGATCCCACAAAACAGTTGTCACAATCTTGGCATCAGCTGAAGGTTCTTCGTACATATACATCTGCTCACTCTGGGACTTTGCAACCAGCTCAGAAACTTTATGTTCTTCTGCATAGGCTTCCGCATCTGTACCTGTGAGCAAATACTTTGCTTCCACATAGCCATCACAATCACCGGATGTAATATGTGCCCATCCGTCTTTGACTTCCTCAATCTCACAGCCCGAGCCGGAATAAAGCTTACCCACAACTTCTGCATCGCCATTCGGTTCTGTATGGATCTTCAGATAATCATCAACAACAGCGATGCCCTTCTTCGCATACGGAGAACGTTGATCCTGCTCAACAGTTGTAATGATCCTTGCTTCCAGATCCAGACCTCCTACATAGGTACTGTCGGTGCTAACAACAGATATACTCTGATCTGTATTGATCGTAATCGGTGCTGCCATCGCCGGCACTGTACATGCAGAAAAAACAAGAGCTGTGGTAATACCTAACACAGCTCTCTTATATCTATGATTCACCATCGGTATACCCCTTTTCTATCTTTTACTTTGTTCCTATCCCATAATTATGTAAATGCAATTACAAGATATTAATAAACAATTGTAAGTTGTTACATTATTGTTACAAAAAGATTATACCAATGATACGCTTTTTTGTCAACCTATCCGTCTGATTTTTCCACCCTGAATCATGATCTTCTGCTGTTTCAGCAGTCGTCCCACAGCACGTTTGAAGGCTGCTTTACTGATTCCGAGCTCACGCTCAATAACTTCCGGACTGGCTTTTTCTGTAAAAGGCAATACACCGTCATAGCTGTCCAGCAGTCTGAGGATCTTCTCTCCGTCCTTGTCCATCTGCACACTGACTGTCTCTGACATCGTCAGTTCCATCTTGCCGTCTTCTCTGACTTTAACAACTCTGGCATGTACCCGATCTCCGACTTTCATACGGCCATGAACACCCTTGGATGGGATCATGCCATGATACGTGCCGTCTACGGCAACAAAAGCACCATAATGTTCATTGATCTGATAAACAATACCCTCAACGTAATCATTTTTCTGATAATCACTGTCTGTTCGCAGATATTCATAAACCTTCATCGTTGCACAGAGACGGCGGCTCTTATCTATATAAAGTGCCACCAGGCAGCTCTGACCGCTCTCCGGACGCCATGTCTGCTCTTTAAAAGGCAGAAAAAGATCCTTTTCCAATCCCCAGTCCAGAAATGCACCAATCTTGCCCACCTCTTTGACTTCCAGTATCGCTGTTTCTCCCAGTTTCAGCTTTGGCTCCAATGTTGTGGCCACCAGTCTGTCCTGAGAATCACGATAAATAAATACTTCAATCTCATCACCGATCTGGCTGCCTTCCGGCACATATTTGGACGGTAATAAGACAGCCTGCTCTTCGCCTTCACAGCCAAGATATACACCAAATGTTTTCACACGCTTGATTGTTAAAACCTGTTTCTTTCCTAATTCGATCATTTTTTCCTCCCCTATCTATCTTTTGAACTCAACAACCGCGTAGGCCTGACCTTCTGCATCTCCAAGCAGAATCTTGATGATTTGATCATCCTTATATATAAAAGGATACAACTGATCATGCAATACTGCCGCTTTCTTATATTCTACACGTACCTGGCGAATATGAAAATCCTCCGGTACAAATTCCAATGCCGTTCTTATATACTGTGCATTATTCATGTGCTGATTCGTGTCAATAAACGCTTTTGGAACACTGATCGGTTCCAGCCTTTCCTTTTCTTCTCTGAAAGCAATCTTACGCGGTGCATACGACATGTCCGCTTTCTCTTCCATAGGATAATGTGCCGCAATCTCCGGTGCGATTCTTACAACGTGTCCGTTTTCCATATCCACAAGTATCCACTGCGAATTGGCAACAGCGAGACGTCTGCCGTTCTCGTCCTGAAGCATAAAGTTTCTGTAACCGAAAGCTGCATCGAATTTGTATGGCCATGTGCTGACACTGACTTTGCATCCCATCTCCGGATATGTGTCCACATCAATCTGCCATGAAGCCAGCAGCCAGGCCAGATGATGCTCATTCATGTAGGTAAGCCCCATGCCAAGCACTTCCGACTGGAAAACGCTGCAATCCTGAAAGTATTCGGCAATCTGAGCAATATCTGCAAAACCTTTCATGGAAATCTCACTATAAGTAACTCTTCGATCATGTGTATACATCCTCCGTCTCCTCTCTCTGCCTGTCGTAGGATAAAAAAAACAGACATCTTGCCTCAGCAAGATGTCTGACCTAATAGCTGGGCTAGAAGGACTCGAACCTTCAAATGCAGGAGTCAGAATCCTGTGCCTTGCCAATTTGGCGATAGCCCAATGTCTCTTGACAAAAAGAATTATATAACAGGAAATCAAAAACGTCAAGCACTTTTTTTAAATTTTTTAAACTTTTTTATTTATATCTACAAAATACCAAATTCCACCGTCTGCCGGGAGGGGCGGCAGATATTCCATCCAGATAAAATCTCCGCATCATAAGGAATCCTTATCTTATAGAATGAGCTAATATTTTGCTATTCCCTTTCTATACGCAGATCATTACGAACTGTCAATAACCTTTTAAAAAACATCAAAGAGCCCCATTCATGGCAGGGGCTCTTTGATGTTTTTCTATATACTAAAGACAGTTTGCAATGATGTCCGTATGATCAGTATTCCACTTCCTGAAGGAACAATCCCTGTGCCGCCGCAGTTGCTCCGGCTTTTGTTCTGTCCCTGCTCTCTAAAATAGCTGTCATTTCTTCCGGCCGGCGCTCTCCTTTTCCGACTTCAATTAGGGTGCCCACAATGATTCTTACCATATTATATAAGAAACCATTGCCATAAACTGTAATCTGCAGTTCTCTCGTATCAGCATAAATATCAATATCATAAATCTCACGAACAGTGGATTTGTTTGTACGCTTGTTGGAACAGAAAGCTTTGAAATCATGTTCTCCAACAAGAAGGGCTGCCGCCTTTTTCATTGCAGTCACATCCAGCTTATCGAAACTGTACCAGGTATACTTTCTGTCAAAAACACAGGGAACATCGCCAATGGCAATACGATAGAGATATTTCTTAGCTTTGGCATTGTACCTGCTGTGGAAACGTTCCGGCACATCGTCCACACGATTGACCGCAATATCCCCGGGAAGATATCGATTCAGATAATACTTCATCTCCCAGCATTTCATATTGCTGTTGGTATGGAAATTCGCCACCTGCTCATAAGCATGGACGCCGGCATCTGTTCTTCCTGCTCCGATCAATTCTACCTGTTCTCCTGTCATCTTGCTGAGAACATCTTCCAGTTTTCCCTGGATGGTCACGCCATGACCTTTGCCAAGGCGCTGCCATCCATCATATCTGCTGCCATCATATTCAATCAGCAGCCGTATATTTCTCTCCATATGCTATCCTTTCACATCTCACAAGGTGCGGATGCCCCGGCGTACCGATATCTGTCAATGTCGGCACCTCACTCAGGCAATTCTCACCTGCATAGCGACAGCGGCCGTAAAACGGACATCCGCCGTCTCCATCCACTGTTTCCGGTAATATTTCATTCACTGTGACGCTATCTGTCGTTTCTTTCTCTTCATCTGTCAGAATACTGTCAAACAGCATTCTTGTATACGGATGACATGGATGATCATAAAGTTCATCCACATCTGCCATCTCCACAATTCTTCCAAGATACATCACGATCACTCTGTGACACATATGATGCACAACATTCAAATCGTGGGAAATAAACATATACGTCAGATTCTTCTCATCATGCAACTTCAGAAGCAACCTGAGAATCTGTGACTGAACCGTAACATCAAGGGCGGATACCGGCTCATCAGCGATGATGAATTTTTCCCCGCGCATCAACGACAGGCCGATACTGATTCTCTGTCTCTGACCACCTGAAAGCTCCCTGGCATAACGATTCGCAAAAGATGGATCCAGGCCAATCTCTGTCAGCATCTGATTCACCAACTCTTTACGCTGTTTCTTATCCTTAATGCCTTTCAGCTTCAGTGGTTCCTCAAGGATCCAACCAATCTTCCTGGCAGGATTCAGGGAACTAAAAGGATCCTGAAAGACCATCTGCGGTTTCAGATGATCCATCTCAAGCTTACCGTCATACTCTCTATTCAGTCCGACAATGGTCTTCGCCAATGTGGACTTGCCACAGCCGCTTTCACCTACAACGCCGAGAATCTCACCCTCATAAAGATCAAAACTCATACCATGGATAATATGCTTGCGTTTATCCTTACTTGAAAACAGCTTCTTATTCTCTTTATAATAAACATTCAAATCCTGAACTTCCAGCAGCTTCTTTGTATTCTGGGATTTCCGTACCTGATCCGGCATAGACGCTACAAGCTTGCGGGTATACTCATGCTTTGGATGCTTCAGTACCTCTTTGGCATCCCCGCGCTCTACGATCACCCCTTTGTACATGACAACCACCTTCTGACAGACTTCCTTGATGACGTTTAAGTCATGGGAAATAAACAGAATAGAACTTCCCATATCTCTGTGGATTTTCTTCAACAGATTCAGAATCTGAGCCTGTACAGTTACGTCAAGGGCCGTCGTCGGTTCATCCGCAATGATCAGATCCGGATGGTTGATAATCGCCATGGCAATCATCACACGCTGACGCATACCGCCGGAAATTTCATGAGGATACTGATCCACCAGTAATTCCGGATTTCTGAGGCCGACACTGGCCAGTGCTTCGATCACACGTCCGCGAATCGCTTCTTTATCTAAATCTGTATGCAGTTTCAGGCTTTCTCCCACCTGAGTACCAATCTTCATGACCGGATTCAGAGATGTCATCGGTTCCTGAAAGACCATCGACATATTCTTGCCCTGGATCTTGCGGCGCTCCTCACGGCTCATGCCCAAAAGTTCCTGACCATTCAGCTGAATGGAGCCCTCAGATACCTGCGCTTCTTCACTAAGCAGTCCCATCACTGCAAGAGATGTCATGGACTTACCGGAACCGGATTCACCAACGATTCCGACGATTTCTCCTTTTCCCACCTCAAGATTGACATGATCCACAACTGTGTGTATGCCACTCTTTGTTGGAAAACCAATGGTCAAATTCTCGATTTTTAATAATTCCTTATCCATAGGTTCCTCCTAATCGCTGATGGCCCTCAGCCCTTCACTGATCTGACTGAAGCCGAGAATAATAAGAACAATGACAACACCCGGCCAAATGGCATACCACGGTGCTGTAAATATATAGGCCTGTGCCTCCGAAAGCATACGTCCGAGACTTGGATCCGGCGGCTGAACACCCAGTCCGAGATAACTCATACTTGCCTCTGCTAAAACGGCATTGTTAAAGCCGATTGCTGCCGCTGTCAGCAGACTGACCGCTGTATTTGGCAGAATATGAACAAATATAATTCTCAGATTGCCTGCCCCCATCACCTGGGCACTCCGGACAAATTCCTGGGATTTGTATCGTATCACCTCGCTTCGCACTATTCGTGCAAAGCTTGGAATAAACATCACACCCAGTGCAATGATAATCTTGTATTTACCTGTTCCGATAAAACTGATAAAAATCAAGACAAGCAGCACACTTGGAAATGATAATAAAACATCATTGATTCGCATAACGATCTCATCAAGCAGACCACCATAAAATCCTGTCAGAGAACCGATGATAACACCGAAGAAGCAACCGATCGCCACAGTGGAAAGTGCCACAAAAAAGGTTGTGCCGCAGCCGTTCATGACACGGCTGAAAACATCTCTTCCGAAATTATCTGTTCCCATCAGATGAATCAGACTTGGCGCCTGATTCTTGGCCAGACTGTCCATTCCGGTAACCGCATACGGTGTCCAGAACTGACCGATAATCGTTATAATGAGGATAATGCCTGTCAGGATCAAACCGATGATCAGGCTGTAATTACGTTTCTTCATTTCTTACACTCCTACGCTGTCCGAACTCTTGGGTCTGCCAGCTGATATAAAACATCCACAAGGAAATTGATAATGACAACGATAGATGTAATATATAAAACAGCTGCCTGAACAACCGGATAATCACGGGTTGAGATCGATGTAATCATCAGACGTCCCATCCCCGGGATACTGAAAACCTGTTCAATCACAAGGCTTCCGGCGAGAATCTCTGCAACAACCATTGCAACAAACGTAATGACCGGTATCAGCGCATTACGAAGAACATGACCGTACAAAACCTGATTCACAGAATTACCTTTGCTGTAAGCGGTTCTGACATAATCTTTCTTCATCTCACTCAAAACGGAATTACGAAGATATTTCACAACCATTGCAATCTTCGGAAGCGCTACTGCAACTGCAGGAAGGATCAGATATTCAATACATCCTTTCATGTCCTCTTCCATACTGACATACCCACCCGGCTGAAATACTTTAAAGACAAGACCGAAAACATACGTCAGTATAATACCAAGAAAGAACGACGGAATCGCCATTGTAATCTGTGTCAGCTGATTAATCAGCACATCCAGCCACTTACCGGCAAATCGTGCAGACAGCATTCCCAATGGAAGAGCGATAACAACGATAATGACAAAGGACATCACAGCCAACAGAATCGTGACCGGAAGTCGTGACTTTAAAAGCTGCGTCACTGTCATTGTATCGTATTTGTAGGATTGACCAAAATCGCCGTGTAGTGCCTTCTCAAGCCAATGCACGTAACGTGTCATCACAGGCTGATCTAACTCATACTCTGCTCTGACCCTGGCAATAGCTTCGGGAGATGCATCCACTCCCAGTTTGGAAATAGCGGCATCTCCCGGTATGACACTAAAAGCGGTAAAGGTCAGAAGTGAAATAAATAACAATGTTATAATGAGAGTAATAATTTTTTTAATAAAATATTTCATTATGACCTCCGCCATGGTTACCCATGCGCTTTATTAAATTCGTATTTTTTGTTCGTTTTACTGAGCCAACTTGATCAGTGAAAGATCAATTGCGGAAACCGCATATGTCTGATAACCTGTATACTTCTTATTAAGAGCAATCAGATTGGCCGGATCTTCAATAAATACAGATGCTGCCTCGTCTGTCAAGATCTGCTGAAGCTTGTTGTAAATCTCATGCTTCTGATCCTTGTCAACTGTAGCCAGTGCCTGACCGTACAATTCATCATATTCTGTATTGCTGAAGTTTGTAAAGTCATTGCTGGATTCTGTATAGTATCTCTTGTACCATGTAGATGGTGCCTGAGAACTGATATCAAATCCGATGACTGTTGACTGATAATCTCTGCCCTGGTATACATCTGATAACCATGCACTCCATTCAACCTGGTTGATTGTCACATTCACACCAACTGCTGCCAGCTGTTCTGCAATGATCTCTGCAGTCTGAACATGCTGTGAGTAGTTACTTGGAACTGTGATCTCAAGATCAAAACCATCACCATATCCTGCTTCTGTAAGAAGTTCTTTGGCCTTCTCTACATCATATGTATAAGTGCCTTCTGTATCTGCATTATACCATGCTGTGATCATCGGATAGCCATGTGTCTGGATGATCTTACTCTTGCCATTGAACAGGAATTCATTGATCGCATCTCGATCAATCGCATAGTTCAGTGCCTGTCTGACACGCACATCCTGAAGTGGTTTGTAAGAGTTATTCAGGAAAAGACCGTGAATCAGCATCATTGTTGATTCAACAACATTGTAGTCAGAATTTAATGCTTGAACCTGATCGTTTGTCAGATACAATAACATATCAATTGTACCCCCCTGCAGTTCAAGGAATGCAGCCTGTGCATCAGCGATAAATTTGAACTTTGCAGATGTTACACAATCAAGATCCTGATTCCAGTAGCCATCATACTTCTCAAGTTCAAGGTACTGACCTTCAGCGAACTTCTTCACTTTGAAAGGACCTGTACCGATTGGGTTTGTTGCCTGATTCGCATCGTTGGCCTGTTCGAGGATTGCAATTGTCAGATTGTAGATAAATTCTGAGTTTGCCTCTGACAGTGTCAGCTCAATTGTCTTGTCATCCACAATTTTGATATCTGAAATAACAGAAAGTGCGGAAGACTCGCCGTCCATTTCCGCACTTCTCTCTAATGAATATTTAATATCTTCGACAGTTACAGGGTTGCCATCCTGGAAAGTAATTCCATCTCTTAATGTGAAAGTATAAGTCTTCGCATCATCAGAGATTGTGTAATCACTTGCTACCGCTGGAGTGACATCACCATCTGTAGTAGGTTTTACCAAACCTTCAAAAACGTTAAATAAGACACTGCGAGTTCCTGCATCCGTATCTTCGTGCGGGTCAAGACTGCTGATTTCCTGTGACAGACCTACTGTAAAACAGGAAGTATCTGAATTTGCTGCGTCAGACTGTGTGCCATCTGCTGCAGATTCAGTTGTCTTTTCTGAAGAACTATTACCAGTTTCAGAAGACTCTGTACTCTTATTGCTTCCGCATGCGCAGAATGCAACAGATACCAAAAGCACCATTACACTTAAAAGAATCTTTGTGACAGATTTCTTTTTCATAATCGTTTAAACCTCTTTTTTCTGTAATATTTCTCCCATTATTAAATTGTCTATCACATTATACCATTTCATCCATAAAAATCAAGTATTTTTTATTGAAATTGACAGTTATTCAACGGATTTCAACGATTCAACCATATCAATTTTTCTTAATCTGAAATACATCAGCCAGTTGACAAAAATCGAAAATCCGAAGGTAATCACCACGGCATAAACATAGCTTGAAAAGTCCGCACGACGGATAAACATGAGCACCTCTGTCTCGACGGAAGTAATAATATACGCATGCAGATACTTGCCGAATACCGCCCCCACAAGGGCACCAATAATCGTCAGCAGTATATTCTCTCTGTATACATATTCTGCCACTTCCAGATCATAAAATCCAAGCACTTTAATCGTTGCCAGTTCCCTGCGTCGTTCTGTAATATTAATATTATTCAGATTGTACAATACGATAAATGCCAGCATACCGGCGGCAGTCATCAGAATCAGCGTCACAATGTTCAGACTGTTCAGCACTTCCTCAAACTTGCTTCGGACATAATCAGTGGTGGATGTTCCTGATACTGCATTCAATGCCAGTAATTTTGCTGAATAGGATTCGGAATTTTCACTGGTCAGTCCCGGAATGAAAGCTTCTATCTTATTCCATTTCGGCGTCTCACCGAATGTTGTCTCATATAATGCCGGTGACATATACACATAACTCATGAGATAATTCTCCGCAATATGTCCCACCGTAACTTCCTTATCCACATCATTGTCTGTAACAGTAATCTTATCTCCCGTACTCACCCTGAGAAGATTGGCCAGCTTCTCCGTGATAATCACCGTTTCATCATCCATCGCATATGGCGTCCCTGTTTTTCTGTCCTGAAGCACCACAAAATCTTTGTAAACTTCTGTATCCTCAGGCACCGTCAGATAAGCTGTATACGAAATCTCTCCATTGCCCTTGACACTCATACTCATGGAACGCAGTCTGGTATACTGATCCGCCTTTAGACTATTGTTATGACTTAAGAAATCATACAATTCATCCATATCCGCCTCATCTGCATTGTCATCCAGTGTCAGTGTCATGTCATAGTGGAACAGCTCATCATACTGTCTGTGTGCAACCCCGCTGATGGAGTCTGTCAGTCCAAAAGCAAAGACCACAAGAGCTGTACAGCCACCGATGCCAAATATAGTCATAAAGAAACGTTTCTTGTAACGGAAAAGATTTCTCACGGCAACCTTAGATGTGAATTTCATATGATGCCAGATAAATCCCACATGTTCCAACAAAATCTTTCGTCCTGCTGCCGGTGCTGAAGGACGCATCAATTCCGCCGGTGATGCCACCAGTTCCCTGTAACAGGACGCCAGTGCCGCACCAGTCACGCAAATAACAGCTGCGCCGGATGCCATGATAGAATAATAAGCATTCAGCGGTGTCAGTACCACAAACAAATTCGGATAGAGTACACGGTAAGCAGCAATGATAACCCAAGGCAGCAATTTCTGCCCCAAAACCAATCCGAGCAGGCTTCCGATGAGACTGGCCGATAAAGCATAAAAAACATATTTTCTGGCAATGGCCCAATTGCTGTACCCCAAAGCTTTTAGTGTACCGATTTCTGTTCTCTGTGACTCAACCATTCGTGTCATAGTTGTCAGACTCACAAGCGCCGCTACCAGGAAGAAAATCAACGGAAAAATTTTGCCGATAGCACCGATTCTCTCTGCATTCTGCTCATATTCCACATACGCCTGTGTCGAATTTCTGTCCAGAACATACCATTCCGGATAGTCTACATCTGCCAGCTGATCCTCTGCGTCCTGAATTTCTTTCTCCGCGTCAGCAATCTTCTCCTGTGCTTCCTTTTTGCCGGACGCATACTTCTCTTTGGCATCTGCAAGTTCCGACTTTGCATCCGTAAGCTTCTGCTCTGCTTCTGCAAACTGTGCTTCTGCCGAAGCCATCTGAGACTTCAGTTCAGCCTTACCCTTATCAATCTCTGCCTGTCCGCTTTGCAGCTGCGCTCTCGCCTGATCCAGGGCAGCCTTACCGCTGTCTAATTCCTGTTGTTTGCTCTCCAGCTGCTGTCTGCCTAATTCCAACTGACTGCTGCCCGCATCCAGCTGTATCTTAGCCTCTGTCAATTGATTAAAAGTCTCATCCAGCTTGGCCTGCTGACTGTTCAATTCTTTCTGCTGTTCGTTCAATTCTTCCTTCCCGGATGCAATCTGGCTTAATCCTGCCTCTATCTGGTCAAGTCCGCCATCTACCTGGAAAATACCTTCTTCCAGCGCATTCTTCTGCGCATTCAGCTGGATTAACTGCTCCTGAACAGCTGTAATCTGGGCATCCAGCTGTGCGATCAGAGCTTCATCCGGTTCCTCCTGGGACGCAGCCTCATTCCGCTGTTCTTCCAACGCCTCCTCCTGGGCTTCAAGCTGAGCGATGCCCTGTTCCAGCTCTGTCTGCTGTGCCGTCAAATTCTCCTTCTGTTCCTGCAGCGAAGCCTTCTGTTCATTTAATGCTGCTTCCTGACTTTGCAGTGTTTCCAACGCTTCCGTCAGCTTGGCCTGACCGGCTGTCAGCTGTTCCTGACCGGCATTGGCTGCCTGCAATCCCGCTTCGTACTGCTGCTTCTTCTCCGCCAATGTCTGTGAAGAATCCTCCAATTGCTGTCTGGCTGCCGTGATCTGTGTCTGCCCGTCCTGAAGCTTCTGCTCATTAGACGTGATTTCAGCCTGACCATCCTGAAGTTCCTGCTCCCCCGAAGAAAGCTTCGCCTTTGCAGCGGCAATCTGATCTTCATAGACAGCTCTATTGTCATCCAGTTCCTTCTGTCCGTCACTGATCTGCTGTTCTCCATCCTGGATCTGTGCCCAGGCATCATCAAGCTCTGATTCCGCTTCTGCTTTGGCATCTGCCAGTTTGTCACGGGCATCATCTATCTCTGTATTGGCATCATCCATAATCCCGTTATATCTGGCTGCCTCACGCTCACTGCTGATGGCTTCCAGCTTTGCCTTCACCTTGTCAACCACGGCTTCATAATCATCTGAATAGGCCTGTTTTGCAGCCGCACCATCCACCGTAATGTAAACTGCGCTGTAGATATCACTCTTAAAAACCTCCGGTGACAGGAAAACAAACGCATCCGTCTGACCGGTTCCGACTGATGTTGTATCTCTGGTCGTTGTAAAATACTCCGGGCTTGCCGCCACACCCACGATTGTAAATGTCGATTCCGTCAATGTGTCTGACAATTTTTCACCTTTGCCCGGAGGCACAACCGTGATCTGATCGCCGATATGATATCCGTCCTTCTCAATCAGAAGATGGTCCACAACGCACTCATTGGCATTCTCAATATCCCTTCCTTCTGTTATCTCCAGTTTATTCACTGAAACCGGTTCAGACAAAAAGCGTAATGTCCATTTCTCATTGCCATTCATCACAAAAGCATCATAGCTATGTGCGCCATCCACTTCCTTTACGCCATCCACTTCTGTAATTGCCGTCAGATCCTCCCCAGTCAGTCCCAATGTGGACAGTACCCGAAGATCCATATAATCAGCCTCATCCAGATAGTGATCCAGTGTCAATTTCATATCCGGGCAGGTGGCCCTGATACCTGCCAGAAAAGCAACACCCAATGCTACAATCAGAAGAATGGACACATATCTGTTGAGTGTATACTTTATCTCTCTGAAAAAATCTTTGTTTATTGCATTTCTCATAGATGCTCTCCTACCATTCAATAGTCTCTACCGGACGCGGATCCTGATTCACCGTCATCTCACTGACTCTTCCGTTCTTAATCTGGATCACCCTGTCCGCCATCGGCGCAATGGCCAGGTTATGGGTAATAACGATCACCGTCATACCATGCTTATGACAGGTATCCTGCAGCAATTTCAAAATTGCCTTACCGGTCTGATAATCCAAGGCACCGGTGGGTTCATCACATAAGAGCAGCTTCGGATTCTTGGCAAGAGCACGTGCGATCGCTACCCTTTGCTGTTCACCCCCTGAGAGCTGTGAGGGGAAATTATACATACGGTCTTCCAGGCCCACATCCTTCAGGACCTCTTTCGCATCCATGGGATGCTTGCTGATCTGCAATGCCAGTTCCACATTCTCCAGGGCGTTCAGATTCTGAATCAGGTTATAAAACTGAAAAACAAAACCAATGTCATCCCGGCGGTACTTTGTCAGCTGTCTGCTGTTATAAAGGCTGATATCTCGTCCGTCCACAATGACCTTGCCTGATGTCACGCGGTCCATACCGCCCAGCATATTAAGTACCGTCGTTTTACCGGCACCGCTCGGTCCCACAATCACTGCAAATTCGCCTTTATGTATCTCTATATCAACGCCATCCACGGCATGAATCATCACTTCACCCATTTTGTAAGTCTTCTTCACATTCTTCATGACTACAAATTCCGACATTTTTTCTCCTCCTGTTCAGGTATATCTCTTATCTTTCATTATAACAAAAATATATCCTGAATTCAGTGAAGATTTTATAAACTTTTCATAGCATTGCTTTTAAAAAATATAAAAGTTATAATACTTATTGAAGAAAATTTTTTACGGAGGTTTATTTATGGCTGAACAGACAACACATACTCTTCCTTTGCGTGAGGAAGTCCCTGCCAAGGATAAATGGCACATAGAAGATATTTTTTCCAACGATGACGCATTTACATCTGCACTTGAAGCATGCCGGACACATATCGACGCACTGGCTGCCTTCAAAGATCATCTTGGTGATTCGGCTAAAACGCTCTGCACTTATCTGACGGAAAAGGAGAAAGTACTGGTGGAACTTGACAGTCTCTACTGCTATGCAGGACACCGTTCCGATGAGGACACATCCAATCCGCATTATCAGGACCTTCGTGGTCAGGTCGATTTTACAGGCAACCATTTTTATGAGACAACCGCTTTCGAGGATCCTGAACTGCTTTCCCTTCCGGAAGATTTTATACCGGAAGCCTTAAAGAACTACTCTGAGCTGATACCTTTTACCCATTATCTTGAAAACACACTGCGTATGAAATCCCATACGCTTTCAAAAGAGGAAGAGGCCCTCATGTCCCTGACTATGGACCTGGACAGCACCCCGCAGTCCATTTTTTATATGTTCAACAATGCGGATATCCGATTTGAAAGTATCACAGATCGTCAGGGCAATGAAATCGGCATCTCCCACGGACGTTTCGTTCCTCTCCTTGAAAGTTCTGACAGGGATCTTCGCCGCAAAGTTTTCCAGTCCTACTACCGTTCCTTTGACCAGTATAAAAACACCGTGGCTGCCATTTTTGCTGCCAATCTGAAAAAAGAACTGTTCTATACAAAAGCCAGACATTTTGCCTCCTCCATGGAAGCCCATCTGTCTCAGAACAATATTCCGACAGCTGTTTATGACCAGCTGATCGAGGCGGTTCATGATGCCCTTCCTGAAATGTACCGCTATGTCCGTCTTCGCCGCAAAATGCTTGGCGTAGAGGAACTGCATATGTATGATGTCTATACGCCTCTTGTATCCGGTGAACATGCATCCATTCCTTTTGACGAAGCCATGGAGATTGTCAGCCGCGGACTGGCACCCCTTGGTGAATCTTACATTCAACTGCTGAATGAAGGCATGCACGGCGGCTGGATTGACCGCTATGAGAACAAAGGCAAACGCACCGGTGCTTATTCCGGCGGTGATTATGCCCACCATCCTTTTGTCCTGATGAATTACCAGGGCACATTGGACAATGTCTTTACGCTGGCTCATGAGATGGGACATTCTCTTCATTCATGGTATGCCAATCACACTCACCACTATGTGGATGCCAGCTACAGCATTTTTGTCGCTGAGATTGCCTCCACCTGCAATGAAGCACTGCTCATGCATGATCTGCTTGAAAAATGCCGTGATCCTCACGAAAAGCTCTGGCTTTTGAATCATTACCTTGATATGTTCAAAGGTACGCTGTTCCGCCAGACCATGTTTGCGGAATTTGAAAAAATTACCCATGAAAAGACCGCAGCAGGTGAAACATTAAATGCCCAGTCCCTGTGTCAGATTTATGGAGATTTGAACACCCTTTATTTCGGGCCTGATATGGTAAACGATCCCGAGATTTCACTGGAATGGGCCAGAATTCCTCATTTTTATATGCCTTTCTATGTCTATCAGTATGCCACTGGTTTTTCCGCAGCCATT
The DNA here is from genome assembly GCF_040096555.1 of Coprococcus intestinihominis. Lineage (NCBI taxonomy): Bacteria > Bacillati > Bacillota > Clostridia > Lachnospirales > Lachnospiraceae > Coprococcus > Coprococcus intestinihominis. The sequence continues at coordinate 14,822 of NZ_JBBMEK010000016.1, forward strand.
GCCCTCAGTCACCGCATTCTGACAGACGGTGCACCAGCAGTCAGAGATTATATTGATTTCTTAAAAGCCGGCGGTTCCGACTATCCGATCAATGTCCTGAAAAAAGCCGGCGTAGATATGACCACCAAAGCACCTGTTGCCAGCGCCCTCTCTGTTTTCTCATCCGTGCTGGATGAAACAGAGGCTGTCATCACATCTCTCGGTCTTTAAATACGCGGCTTTGCAGGCTCAAGCACTGTGAATATGAAAAATCCCCCGGACAATCTGAAATTACTTTCAGACCACCAGGGGATTTTTCGCGAAGTGGGTTAAACTAAATAAATAGGATTAAGCTTTTTCAACGATGAGCGCCTGACCCTGGCCACCGCCAATACACAGTGTGGCAAGGCCTTTCTTTGCGTCCTCTCTCTTCTGCATTTCGTATAATAATGTAACAAGGATTCTGGCACCGGATGCACCAATCGGATGTCCGAGGGCAATGGCACCACCATTGACATTCACTTTGTTCATATCAAATTTCAATTCCTGAGCAACTGCCAGAGACTGGGCTGCAAACGCTTCATTTGCTTCGATCAGATCAATATCATCGATGGTAAGATCTGCTTTTGTCATAGCTTTCTTAACAGCAGGCACCGGACCAACACCCATGATAGATGGATCGACACCGCCTGTTGCATAGGAAACGATGGTTGCCATTGGTTTCAGGCCAAGTTCTTCTGCTTTTTCCTGGCTCATCACAACAAATGCTGCAGCACTGTCGTTGATACCGGAAGCATTCGCTGCTGTAACTGTACCGCCGTCTTTTTTGAAGGCCGGTTTTAATTTGGCAACTTTTTCAAGTGTTGTGCCAAATTTAGGATATTCATCTGTATCAAAGACTATATCACCTTTCTTACCGTGAATCACAACAGGAACAATTTCATCTTTGAACTTGCCGCCCTTAACAGCTGCTTCTGCTTTGCTCTGAGAAGCCACTGCAAATTCATCCTGCATTTCTCTTGTGATACCATATTTCTCTGCAACATTTTCAGCAGTGATACCCATATGATACTGATTGAAAGCATCCCACAGTCCATCATTGACCATAACATCAACGATCTTGTTATTGTTCATCCTTGCACCCCAACGTGCCGTTGGAATGGCATATGGCGCTGCACTCATGTTTTCTGTACCGCCGCAGACAACGATTTCAGATTCGCCTGCAAGGATCTGGTTGGCTGCCATGGCCACACTCTTCAGACCTGAACCGCACACGATATTGATTGTCACAGCTGTTGTCTCGATTGGAAGCCCCGCCTTTAAAGTTACCTGACGGGCAACATTCTGTCCGAGACCAGCCTGCAATACATTACCAAAAATAACTTCATCCACCTGTTCCGGTTTGATACCTGCTCTTGAAACAGCTTCTTTTACAACAAGTGCGCCAAGCTCTGCTGCAGGAACATCCTTTAAAGTACCCCCAAATGCACCGATTGCTGTTCTGCATGCGCTGACAATAACTACTTTTTTCATAATTCCTTTTTCCTTTCTCACACCATAAAGTTCTTGTTTTTTGTTTCTGCCTATATTAATAGCAAATCCCGTGCCAATTCATATTTAAAGACGAATCCGCCTGATTTTAGGCCTTTTTGACGTAATTTTGCCCTTTTTGCTCCTTTTTCTGGCTGAATATTCACGTACGGAACCGCACGGCCTGCATGATGCGCACACATGTGTTGTCTAATTGTCACATATGTGTTGCATTTCTGTCACACCTGATGTATCATAAAAGCAGTAAAACTGTCACATGTTCATGAACTTTCTTTTGCATTTTGAATGGAAACTAAGGATATTTATTATGAATTTTACACCTTTATGGACAGCTGCCCTTAATGCCTTTTCCAATTTTATCATTGTAGATGAACATTGCCGCATTGCCTACATGAATAAACCCTACACAGAAATTTTGAATGTACAGTTAGAGGACGTCATTGGCAAACCGATCAAAAGTGTGATTCCGACCACGAAACTTCCGGAAGTAATGGCCTCGGGAAAAGCACATATCGGTGCCTTAATGACTCTTTATGATCACAAAACTGGCAAAGATATCAGTTTTGTCTGCAACCGTATCCCTTTGATCGAAGATGGGGAAGTCATTGGCGGTGTTGCCATCTCCACATTTAACGAAGTTGGGGAGATCTACAATCTCTACTCAGAAGTTGAAAAAATGCAGCAGCAGAATGAGCTGTATCAGCAGACGATTGAACAGCTGCGCAAACAGACCAATCCACTGGATTATATCATCGGTACTTCGCAGGCTATCCAGCAGATCAAGTCCACCATTGCCATCTTCGCCAATTCCGGATTATCCATTCTTCTTACCGGAGAAACCGGCGTTGGAAAGGAAGTATTTGCCAACGCACTGCATCAGCTCAGCAGCCGGAGCACCAGCAACTTTGTTAAGATCAACTGTGCGGCTATTCCAAAGGATCTTCTTGAATCCGAGCTTTTCGGCTACGAAGGCGGCGCTTTTACCGGTGCCAAAAAGGGTGGCAAAATCGGCAAATTCGAACTGGCTGACGGCGGCACACTGCTGTTAGATGAAATCGGTGAGATGCCGCTTCCGCTGCAGTCAAAGCTTTTACGTGTACTTCAGGAAAAGGAAGTCGAACGCATCGGCGGTGTCACCCCCATCAAAGTGGATGTCCGCCTCATCTGCAACACGAACCAGAATCTGACGCAACTGATTCAGGACGGACGTTTCCGTGCCGATCTTTATTATCGTATTAATACCATTGAACTGGCTATCCCGCCCCTCCGTGACCGTCTCGATGACATTCCCGACCTCTGTAATTTTTTTGTTCAGAAGTTCAATCGTGAAAACGGCAGCTATACACAAGGCGTCGAACAGGAAGTGCTGGCTCTGATGCAGCAATACATCTGGCCGGGCAATGTCCGTGAACTGGAACATGTCATTGAACGCCTGTGCTTTTTAAATCCTCACAGTACCATCGGCATTGCCTCCTGTGATTTTCTGCTGAACAAGCTGTCCGGTGACCATACATTATCACGGCCTGCCGCCGCGTTTTCTTCCCTTCAGGAACAGCGCAGCAGCGCAGAAATCGATCTGATCCGCCAGACCCTTCGCCAAACAGACGGCAATAAGGCAAAAGCAGCCAGAATTCTCGGTATTGATCGCACTGTACTTTACCGTAAACTTAAGAAATATCATATTGATTAACCCCAAAAACGGGGGAAGGCCTTATCTTACGATAAGGCCTTATTAGGGAAATAGAATGTATTTACAATAACCTCAAAACATACAAAATGTCTCAAAGCTAAAGCCAATTTGAATATACAGTCTGCGGACTGTATGCTTAAATCGCATCTGCACCGCGTTCGCCGGTACGGATACGAACAACATCTTCGATGTTGTAAATGAAAATCTTACCATCACCATAATTGCCGGTGCTGATCTCTTTGACAACTCTGTCCACAATCTTCTCTGCTGCGTCATCTGCAACAACAGTTTCGACTTTTACCTTTGGCAGAAGGTTGACATTATACGTTGTACCTCTGTACATACGTGTATAACCTTTCTGATTACCATAACCCATAATGTTTGTGATCATCAGGCCGCTGGCTTCGCAGTCATCCAGAATATTTTTCAAACTTTCCAGTTTTTCCGGTTTGATAATAATCTCTAATTTCTTCATCACATAACCTCCTCATTCATCCAATCAGGCAGCTATTTGGCGCCTGCACTTTACACAGCTAAAGTGTGATGGTAATAAAAAAACGGTGCTCCTCTAAAAAGGAACACCGTTGTTCTCAAATATGTCTCTATTATACCCCTGAAATATGAAATGTCAATCATTTTTTTCCAAATTCCAGAAATTTTTAATAATAGTACAATCCTGTATGGTCCAAAACCGTATAATTATTTATTGCTGAGATATTCATCAATACCTTTCGCTGCTGCCTTGCCGGCACCCATCGCCAGGATAACCGTTGCAGCACCTGTTACAGCATCACCGCCGGCATAAACACCTTCCTTGGTTGTTGCGCCGTTATTCTCATCTGCGATGATACACTGCCATTTATTCACATCCAACCCCTTTGTCGTAGAAGAAATCAGAGGGTTTGGTGATGTACCAAGGGCCATGATAACTGTATCTACATCCAGGTCATACTCTGAACCAGGCACTTCTACAGGTCTTCTTCTGCCGGATTCATCCGGCTCACCAAGTTCCATCTTGATGACACGAAGGCCCTTCACCCAGCCATTCTCATCCACAAGGATTTCCTTCGGGTTGCGAAGCAGATGGAACTGGATTCCCTCTTCCTTTGCATGATGCACTTCTTCCACACGGGCAGGAAGCTCTTTCTCACTTCTTCTGTAGACAATATAAGTCTCTGCGCCGAGACGAAGAGCTGTTCTGGCTGCATCCATAGCAACGTTACCACCGCCGATAACAGCAACTTTCTTGCCCTGATGGATCGGTGTATCATAATCATCTCTGAAGGCTTTCATCAGGTTGTTTCGTGTCAGGAACTCGTTGGCAGAGAAAACGCCGTTCGCCTGCTCACCAGGGATACCCATGAACTTCGGAAGACCGGCACCTGAACCAATGAAGACTGCATCATAACCCTCTTCATTGATCAGTTCATCAATGGTAATGGATTTGCCGATGATCACATTCGTCTCAATTTCGACGCCCAATTTCTTCACGTTTTCTACTTCATGAGCTACAACTGTCTGCTTTGGCAGACGGAACTCAGGAATACCATAAACAAGCACGCCGCCAGCTTCATGAAGGGCTTCAAAGATCTTCACGTCATACCCCATCTTGGCCAGATCACCGGCACATGTCAGTCCTGCAGGACCGGAACCGATAACAGCAACCTTCTTGCCTTTCTTCTCCTTGGCAGGAATAGGTGCAATATTGTTCTCTCTTGCCCAATCTGCTGTAAAGCGCTCAAGCTTACCGATGGAGACAGGCTCACCCTTAATACCGAGGATACACTTGCCTTCACACTGGGATTCCTGAGGGCATACACGGCCGCATATTGCAGGCAGCGCTGAAGATTCGCCGATCACCTGAGATGCTTTCTCAAAATTGCCTTCCTTTACTTCTGCGATAAATGCAGGGATATTGATATTGACAGGACATCCTGTGATACATCTTGCATTCTTACAGTTCAGACATCTGGAAGCTTCTTCCATTGCCTCTTCCTTGTTGTAACCAAGACATACTTCTTCAAAATTCTTCGCACGTACTTCCGGTGCCTGTTCACGTACAGGTACTCTGTTCTTCTTATCTGCCATTATCTGTCACCTCCGCAATTGCCACATCCGCCATGGTGTGTACTTCCTTCCTGCAGTTTCAGCATTGCTCTGCCTTCCTGGGTCTTATAGCTCTGCTGACGCTGCATAGCCTGATCAAAATCTACAAGATGGCCGTCAAATTCAGGTCCGTCTACACAGGCAAACTTCACCTTGCCGTCCACAAGCAGACGACAGGCACCGCACATACCGGTACCGTCTACCATGATCGGGTTCATGCTGACAATTGTAGGGATCTCAAGTTTCTTTGTCAGCAGACATACGAATTTCATCATGATCATCGGGCCGATGGCAACGCAGAAATCATACTTTGTGCCCTTTGCAGCCAGTTCTTCGATCACTGCTGTAACCATACCGTGACGTCCGTAAGAACCATCATCCGTTGTCACATATAAATTGCCGGCAACAGCTTCCATTTCCTTCTCAAGGATCAGAAGTTCTTTGTTCTTGGCACCAACGATAACATCTGCTGCCACACCATGCTCATGCAGCCACTTAACCTGAGGGTAAACAGGTGCTGTACCCACACCACCGGCTACAAATAAAATCTTCTTCTGCTTCAGTTCTTCAATATCGTCCTCAATCCATTCGGATGCCTTGCCAAGAGGGCCTGTTACATCCTGGAAGAAATCACCCTCGCGGAGCCAGGACATCTTCTCCGTGGATGCACCAACTGTCTGGAAAACAATTGTGACTGTACCTTTCTCTCTGTTATAATCACAGATGGTCAACGGGATTCTCTCGCCAACCTCATCCATCTTGACAATCAGGAACTGTCCAGGCTGGCATGCGCGTGCCACACGCGGTGCTTCAATTTCCATCAGAAAAATCTTATCTGCAAGTTTTTCTGCTTTTACAATTTGATACATTCCATATCCTCCTATAACTGATTTGTCTCCCTATTACTTATGGGCTCTATTATACTCACTTTTCGACAAAATTGCAACCATATGTTCTAAATATTTTTGTTAAAAGCACGAAAAATTCAAAAAAGTTTTTGTGAATTTCGGTTGCTTCGCCAAAGAAATTTCCCTTGTATGCTGAATCATACGCCGAATGCCTTCCTGATCCGGGCGTTGGATATACATGCACAGACCTGCAATAACCGCATTGCCTAAAATATGCACCCGTTCCGCCAGTTTCTCCGGTATGAGCCCTGCCCCGGCCGCTTTGGCAATATCCAACTGACTGCCAAAACCACCGGCCAGCTCCAGCGCTTCAATTTCTTCCATCCGATACCCGGCGTTCTCAACCAGTATCTCAAGTCCGGCGCGGATAGCCGCTCTGGCTTTCTGGTATTCTCTGATATCCGCCTGGGTAATGACAATCTTTCCAGGAATGATCTCCAGTCCTCCGGATGCATAACGGGGACTTAATCTTCCTGTATTATCCATCATCCGGCTCTTTCTCATCTCCGAAATGGCTGACACAAGACCACTGCCGCAGATACCCACCGGCGGCTTTCTGCCGATGGTCTCATAACGAACCAGGCCATACTGTATCCGCACATCCCGCACAGCCCCAGGAATACTGCCTGTACCACAAGATAACTGCCCGCCCTCAAAGGCCGGTCCTGCCGCTGCAGAGCTGACAAGCATTCTCTCTCTATTGCCGACGGCCATCTCTGCATTGGTTCCAAGGTCCAGAAACAGATACGGCTTTTCATTTCTATTCATCCCGCATCCCCACAAACCGGCGGTGATATCTGCCCCGACAAAGGCCGAAATACCTGCTAGCAACGTGACCTTTGTCTGTTTCAGCAGACAGTTTTCCACCAGTGGACTTTCCCCCAGCAGCTCTGCTGTGGATAACTCTTCAAAATCCAGGTTTACCGGTTGAAAAGGCCATGCCGAAAGCCCTCTGCAGTCATAGCCTCTTAATAAATGCAGCATTGTTGTGTTGCCTGCGATCACAATCTGTTCAATCGGTGCATCCGCCGACTTCAACAGACTGACAATACCTTCCGCCAGATCCTGCCGGATCAATGCCTGCATCGCCTGCTCCTGTCCATCCTCCACAGCCGCTTTGATTCTTGCCATCACATCTGTACCATAACTTCTCTGATGGTTCAGTCCCCGGTATTCTGTGACAATCTTTCCGCTGTCAGTATGCACCAGCGCCATCACAAGGGTTGTGGAACCGATATCCACAGCAATGCTTAACGACACTTTGTCAGGCATCCGGCTGTCCTTATCTGACTTTACACCATACGCCTCCGCTGTATTCTGCCGCTGAATTGGTTCCCTCACTAACGACTCGGCATGCTGAACCGGCGGCACATAAAAGCCGTCTTCCCGCTGTATTTTCTCAAAGGTGATCGCGCATGATGCCGTGATCACAGCCCGGCATCCCAGACGATATCCAGCCTTTAATTCATCCTCGCTGAAAAACTGCCTGTCTTCCGTCGTTATAGGTAAACTCCCCTCCGTTATCCGGATTCTGCATTTTCCGCAGGTGCCCCTTCCGCCGCAATATAACGGAAAATAAATCTTCTCTCTTCTTAATATAGAAAGAAAAGGTTCCGGAGCTGCCAGTGAAATGGTTTGACCGTTTATTTTTATTTGCATACTCAGGCCTCCATTTCTACAACGACTTCTCTTTCCTGATGTCTTGATCTCCGTCGTCTTTTCCGCCTCCGGTTTTATGTCCGGTGTCTTCCTCTTTTCTGTTGTTGTATTTCTGGATGGTCACCAGACCCTTCTTCCTGTCCAGGAAGCGATCTTCCTCACTGAACACACAGCCGCAGTATTTCTGCATATACAGCCCCATGGCTCTGGCTTTTTCCTGTCCTTCCTTAAAGTACGGACGAAAGTCTCTGTACAAAAATGTTACATGATATTTTTTCGCCATTGCCTGTGCTGTCTTAATAATCAGTTCATGGTTCTGATAGGGACTGATGAGCAGCGTTGTTGAAAAGCTGTCATAGCCGTTTTCCGCCGCAAAGCGGGCTGTTTCTTCCAAACGACACAAATAACAATAACCGCAGCGGCTTTCATAATGCGGATACACATGATCGATAAAATTGCGCAGCCCATACTCATTCTTGACAATCAGACGCAAATGAATATCCGCGGCATACTTCGTCAATGTATTCTTTCTGGCTTTGTATTCTGTCACCGGATGAATGTTCGGATTGTACCAGAATCCCGTAGGCTCGATGCCCTCCGCTCTCAGCGTCTCGATACACATCACCGAACAGGGTGCACAGCAAATATGCAATAATAGTCTCATTTCCTGCCTCCTGTTCCTATTTGTTCTCGATGAATCCGATTTCTTTGATCAAAATAGACATCTTCCCGTCATCATTCTGATGATACTCCAATATACTCTCATCCTTCAGCAATTCCAAAGGCACCAGAAGCTCAATACCGCTGTCTGTTACCAGTTTCTGCTTCTTGCCAAGTTTACGCTCTGTCTTCTTGCTGACATAAACCGGTATCTTTGGAATCTGCTGCTGTTCAGCCACTTCCTGATAAAGGACCGCCGCCTGCTCATTATCCTTAAAAACAGCCTCCTCAAGTTCCGGTACAATGATCTGCCCCTTCTCTTTGACCTGATCAGCCACAATCGTCTTATATTCCATAATCTTCTGCGGCGCCTGTTCTTCATAACAGTGCTTGATGGTTTCTACAACAGAATCATCAATCGCCTTCACCGTTACTGCCTCAGAAGGTTTAAAATCCAGTTTCAATACCTGATCCGCCAGATAGTTCTGCTTCAATCCGTCAATATAGCACTCAAAATCCGATACCTGCGCCTGATTATCATTCAAATTCAGATAGAAATACTCATTCACTTTCGGAGACGGTCCCGGCAAGATCATATGATTCAGCGTCCAGTGCACTGCACTGTTCTCATCCTGTGACACCAAAAATCTGGATTGATAATTACTCTTAAAAAATGTAATATAATCCTGATCTTCCAGCGTCACCCATGCAAACATACCTGCCCCTGTCTGGATTTCCGGGTTCGCATGCATCAGATCCTGAATCTCATCACAGATACAATTCACAAAAGCCTCAAACTGATCACCAGTCTCCGGCAAAATCTGCTGAAGTTCCGATTCTTCATGAATAAAACCTTTTCTGGATGTCTCATGATAATAATATTTTGCGACCATCTGGCAGAGATATCTGTACATTTCATCCTCATCACCGGGTACATAACCTGAATAAGGAACAACCTCTAAAGTCGTATCAAACATACAGAAAAAAACTTTCTTAATTACAACATCCTGCCATTTCACATTATTTCCTCCCATCTTCTGCTCACTCTGCCCCATTATACATAATAACCGTAAAGAATGTCAACTTTTCTTTCCTGTATTGACTATCTCACAGCTTGCGTCTATACTAAGGGCATAAAAAGATTTGAGGGAGGCACCTACATGGAAAAGAATGTTTCCAAAGAGGTCAAACGAATTATCATCTGCTGTATCGCATCCTGCATTATAGCCGTCAATATCCGGACATTCGTCCGCACCGGCGGGCTTTTTCCCGGCGGCGCAAACGGCCTGACATTGCTAATCCAGAGCATTTTTGACCGTTATCTTCATATAACAATACCTTATACTGCTATCAACGTTCTTCTGAATGCCATTCCTGTTTATATCGGTTTTCGCTTTATCGGCAAAAAATTCACGCTTTGTTCCTGTCTTGTCATATTCCTCACCGGTTTTCTGACAGACAGTCTGCCGGCTTACACCATCACCTCCGATATTCTGCTGATCAGTATTTTCGGCGGTCTGATCAACGGTTTCGCTATCAGCCTTTGTCTGAAATGTGATGCCACCACCGGCGGAACGGATTTTATCTCCATTTTCCTGTCCCGCAGAAAGGGCATTGATGCCTGGAATATCATTCTCGGCTTCAACGTCGTGATCCTCGCTATCGCCGGATTACTTTTCGGCTGGGATAAAGCCCTTTATTCCATGATTTTCCAGTATACATCCACACAGGTACTGCATCTGCTTTACAAACAATATCAGAAACAGACTCTTTTTATTGTTACGAACAAAGCAGAAGCCATCTCGCAGCTGATCTATGATACCACTGTTCATGGTGCCACTATCATCGACTGTGAAGGTGCCCATAAACACAGCGAGCATAAGATTGTCTACTCTGTTGTGTCCCGCGATGAGAATAATTCAGTCATCCGCGCGGTTCGCAAGGCAGATCCGCAGGCATTTATTAACAGTATGCCTACCAATGAACTGGAAGGCCATTTCTATCAGCGGCCGATCGACTAGTACATCGTCCTTCCTGTTTATCTTAGCATTGACATTTTGGGAAGTAAAATGCCTGTATGGGTATGTGATTCATATCTAAAAGTTAATACGCATTTATTTTTTTAACAAGCAATAAAGACAAATAAAAGGACTCTATTGGTCCTTTTACTGTTTTAATATATGAATTTTGATATTTCCACGAGTAAACAAAAAATCCTAATAAGCAACATATCTTATGCGTATTAGGATTTTTTCATTTATTCTTTATATCTATTTATGGTCATCGGGGTGACAGGATTCGAACCTGCGACCTCTTGATCCCAAATCAAGCGCTCTAGCCAAGCTGAGCCACACCCCGATATAAAGCATTATAAAATAAAAACCATGCACCTTCAAAACTGCATATCATAAAACACTCTGCCTTTTAGAACCATTTTGGTCAAGCCCTCGACCGATTAGTAACAGTCAGCTCCGGACATTACTGCCCTTCCACCCCTGCCCTATCTACCTCGTCGTCTTCAAGGGGTCTTACTTCTTTCGAATGAGAGATCTCATCTTGAGGGGGGCTTCACGCTTAGATGCCTTCAGCGTTTATCCCGTCCGGACTTGGCTACTCTGCCGTGCACCTGGTGGTGCAACAGATACACCAGTGGTCCGTCCATCCCGGTCCTCTCGTACTAAGGACAGCTCCTCTCAAATCTCTTACGCCCGCGCCGGATAGGGACCGAACTGTCTCACGACGTTCTGAACCCAGCTCGCGTACCGCTTTAATGGGCGAACAGCCCAACCCTTGGGACCTACTCCAGCCCCAGGATGCGATGAGCCGACATCGAGGTGCCAAACCACTCCGTCGATGTGAACTCTTGGGAGTGATAAGCCTGTTATCCCCAGGGTAGCTTTTATCCGTTGAGCGATGGCAATCCCACTTTATACCACCGGATCACTAAGTCCTACTTTCGTACCTGCTCCACCCGTCGGTGTCGCAGTCAGGCTCCCTTCTGCCTTTGCACTCTCCGAATGGTTTCCAACCATTCTGAGGGAACCTTTGAGCGCCTCCGATACCCTTTCGGAGGCGACCGCCCCAGTCAAACTCCCCGCCTGACATTGTCCGCCTGCCGGTTCACGGCAGCTCGTTAGAAACCTGGCATCACAAGGGTGGTATCCCAACAGCGGCTCCTTAATGACTGGCGTCATCAATTCTCAGCCTCCCACCTATCCTGTACATGTCATACCGGGTCCCAGTATCAAACTAGAGTAAAGCTCCATGGGGTCTTTCCGTCCTGGCGCAGGTAACCAGCATCTTCACTGGTATTTCAATTTCACCGGGTGTGTTGTCGAGACAGTGCTCAAATCATTACGCCTTTCGTGCGGGTCGGAACTTACCCGACAAGGAATTTCGCTACCTTAGGACCGTTATAGTTACGGCCGCCGTTTACTGGGGCTTAAGTTCAAAGCTTCGCCTTGCGGCTAACCTCTCCCCTTAACCTTCCAGCACCGGGCAGGCGTCAGCCCATATACCTCACCTTTCGGTTTCGCATAGACCTGTGTTTTTGCTAAACAGTTGCTTGAGCCTTTTCTCTGCGGCCCATTTCTGGGCGCCCCTTCTCCCGAAGTTACGGGGCCATTTTGCCGAGTTCCTTAACAACACTTCTCCCGCCGGCCTTAGGATTCTCTCCTCATCCACCTGTGTCGGT
>NZ_JBBMEK010000017.1:0-27034 GCF_040096555.1 Coprococcus intestinihominis
ATACCTTCGTCCACAACTTTTCCCACCGGAAGTGCCCCGGCGATACAGCCAACCTGATGCCGCACAGAGTCACCGTTATGATTTCCAGCACTCGTAGGGTAATCCCTGCTATTTCCATGCCTGCCGCCCCCAATAATCACTGATGGCTTTTTTGACCTGCTGATATCTCGGTAGGCTGACCGGCACACTGTCACCATTCCGCATGATCAGCATATGGTCTTTCAGCCGCAGTACATGACGTATATTCACGCCATAACTTTTGTCCGTCATAATAAAAGCGTCATCCACCTGCTGCATATCTTCAATCACCTTTGAAAGCGCCCGGCGTTCTCTGAATACCTCCGTCTTATCCGTATGAAACAGGGTATATTTACCCTCTTTGTACAGATACTGGATCTGATCATAAGCAATACGAATAAGGTCATTCGCTCCTCCAATCATATAATAATTGGATTTATGTGCCTGCAAATGCTGAATGAGCGAATCCATGGTCTCCGGTATCAGTGTTCGTATACTGTCCTTTGTTATGTACTGCCAAGCATGATAACGATAGCACTTCACACTGTATTCCATATGTGCCGTCACGAAAACAATAAACGGTGAGTCATATTTCATACGAACATAGGAGGCCAGTTCCATGCCGCTGATATCCGGCATCTCGATATCCATAAAATAAATATCATAGCATCTGCCATTTTCAATCTGAGTCTTGAAATCATCTGCATGATCAAAACAGTCAATTTCACCCTGACAGCCCTTTTCCATCAGCCAGTTGCACACAGTCTGACGGATGAGTTCACTGTAATACTCCTCATCATCTATCACTGCAATCTTCAACATGATATCTTTCCCTTTTGCCATAGTTCCGACAATGATTTTAACACAATTTGACATTTCAAAGATGTTGTGTCCCTTAACTCTTTGTTTTTGTCCTTTAATTCTATTTTACTGTTCTATCTCAATCAAAATCTTACTTCGACTGAAATAAAAATGCTGCCCCTATAGCTGTCATATAAGCCGCCTGCTTCGGTATGATAAAATCAATATCATACAGCTCACCAACCTGTCCCAGCATAATTCTTGCCTGATTCAGCGTAGCTGTTGAACCGCCGATAACCGCCTTTTTTAAATTCACATTTCTGCAGGCAAATACAGCCAGTGTTCCTGCTGTCTGGAAAATCATATTCATCAGCCCCAGAGCCACATCTTCATCCGTGGCTGTACTCTTCATCTTTCCCAGATTGGAAGATGTCGCATAATCCGGCAATGTCTCCATCTGGTCTCTGCTCAGTTCTGCAATGCCCCAGTCCACATTCTTCAGATTGCCCTGTTCTGCCATATCCGCAATCACTTCCACATCACGGATACCGAAAAGTCTTGAGGAAAGGCCCACCAGTGTACCGCCACCCACAGCACTGCCGCCGATATGCTGAATGCCATCAGGGCCTGCATGAACAAAAACAGTACCTGTGCCGATACTGCCCACAACCGTTTCTTCAAGCCCGGTCAGATAAAGGCCGCCTGTTCCCAGCGCATCAAATTCCGTCACTTTCGTGGTCGGAAGGCCATAGACATCCCCTTCCACATAACTGGCCCCCATGCCGGTGAGCATCACGGCCTCAACATCTGCAATCTGCATTCTCTCCTCACAGAGTATTTTCCCAACGGCTCCGTACATGGCTGTCACCGGATCAGAAGCCGAAACCTTCAGTGAATTTAAAATTGTTTTACTTTCGTCCATTGCAACAATCTTTGTTGCAGAACTTCCTATATCTATACCTAATACAATCCCCATCTTTTATTACCTCCACTTATATACAATTTTCTGTCATAATACTATCCATTTTCCCTTACGGCTGGAGCCTTCACGCTTTACTTTTCTTGTTGTCGCTCTATTATATATTTCGCGCGCAAATATCCGCCAGACAGCATTTATCGCAATAAGGCTTCGTTCTTGCCGTACAGACTTCCCGTCCATGTTCAACCAGACGATGACAGAAATCACTGCCCTCCTCCGGCGGCACCAGTTTCCACAGAGCCATCTCCACCTTTTTCGGGTCTTTGATACCGTCCACGATGCCAATTCTATTGACCAGACGGATACAGTGGGTATCGGTTACAATGGCCGGTTTGCCAAAAACATCCCCCATAATCAGATTCGCACTCTTTCGTCCAACCCCCGGCAATTTCAGCAGTGCATTAAAATCATCCGGTACCTTATCATGATACTGTTCATGGAGTATCTTCATGCAGGCGCTGATATCCCTGGCCTTGCTCTTTCCAAGTCCACAAGGACGGACAATTTCCTCAATATCAGTCACATCCGCTGCTGCCAGAGAGGCCACATCCGGATATTTCTCATACAATCCTTCTACCACTACATTCACTCTAGCATCTGTACACTGGGCAGCAAGCCGGACACTGACCAGTAACTTCCATGCCTGGTCATAATCCAGAGTACATTCCGCCAGAGGATAGGCCACTTTCAAACGCCGGATGACTTCCAGCGTTAATTCTTCTTTCGTCATTTCAACCCCTCCAAAATATATTTCGAATTCACTCGTTTATCTAAAACTCAACCGTTTTTAATCTTCAATTGAGTTCTATCTTTAGTTTTATTCTTACTTATTTCCTGCCAGCCTGACAAATAACCCCTGCGGCAGTTCAAATATAAACACAATTCCCAGCACGATAGCCACCGCCACCTTCACTGCCGTGTAGCCTATCTCGGCCGCCAGCCACAGCTGGTCTGTCACAATGTAATAGGCTGTCCAATACACACCGGCGCCCGGCACCAGTGGAAATATCCCTGCGATCAGGAAAATGGTAACCGGACACTTTTTCCGCACTGCTGCCAATCTGGATAAGAAAATGACCACCATAGTGGCCGCCAGGGATGCACCTGCTGTACTGAAATGTTCCAGAGTCAGCAGGTAGACAAGCCAGCCCGCTCCACCAATGACACCGCAATAAGGATAGTACTTTGATGGTACACCAAACAAAACCGAAAATCCCACTGTCGCTATCACAGCGGCTATGATTTGGATCATCATAAGTCAGCACCTCCCGTCAACAGTTTCAACACTGCCATTCCCATACCGACACCAATGGCAATACAGATAAAAACAAGCAGTGCGTCAATCATCCGCACAGTACCTGAAATGTAATCTCCATCTGCCGCATCACGAATCGCAACAGTAAAAGCGACACCCGGAACCAGCGGCATCATAGAGCCAATGATCATAAAATTCAGATGGTCCCCCAGTCCCAGCATATAAAGGAGATTGCAGACCAGCGTCACAAAAGCGCCGCCGCCCACATTACCCACAATCTTTGACAAATGCGGTCCGCTGATATAAAGAATATAGACATAGATCAGAAATCCTGCAATGGCTGCCGCCAGACAATCCATCAGATTGCCCCCGAAAAGGCAGCAGAAAGCACCGCTTGCCACACCTGAAGCCAGAATCAGCACGCTTTTTCTCTTGTCCGGCATCCGGCGAATCGTCTCCAATGCCTGATAAGCTTCTGAAACCGTATATTTTCCTTCCGCGATCTCTCTTGAAAGCTGATTCACCGCTGCCACTTTATCCAGGTGAGAACCGTTCACCGGTATGTGCCGTACCTTTGCAAACACATGCCCATGCCCTTCACCGGCTGTTGCCAGTATATAATTCATCAAAATAAACTGACTGGCCGATTCAACACCGTAATGTCTGCAGATGCGGTCCATGGTTTCTTCCACCCTGAAAATCTCTGCACCATTCTCCAGCAGCAGTTCTCCTGCCTGCATCGCCAGTTCCATCACTTCATCTTCGTCACAATCAATGGCTGTATCTATTGTTGATTCTATTCTCTTCTGACCGGATGTGCTCATGATGACGCCCTCCATTTACCTGCAATCTACATCTGCTCATGCTATTATAACATATAAAAACAGTGCGCTAAAGTACAAAAAAGAATGCGCCGCACGCTCCTGTGCAACAAAAAAAGCAGCTCATGATGAACTGCTGGCATTTTGTTGATGAAATTATGAAAACTGACGGTTCAGGAATACTTCAAAGCTGTCGGCCGTAGCTTCTTCGTCCGGTCCCTCAATATTAACGGTGATGACATCACCAACTGCAAGCTTTAATCCCATCCATTCCAGAATATCCTTGCCATTGACTGTCTTCTCAT
Organism: Coprococcus intestinihominis; assembly: GCF_040096555.1. Classification (NCBI taxonomy): domain Bacteria; kingdom Bacillati; phylum Bacillota; class Clostridia; order Lachnospirales; family Lachnospiraceae; genus Coprococcus; species Coprococcus intestinihominis. Next base: position 4,180 of record NZ_JBBMEK010000017.1, read on the forward strand.
CCTTTGTCACTTTAACATCTGAAGCAAACTGTGATGCCTCTTTCATAATCAGTCCTGCTGAACGGACATGCAGAATGCCGTCTTCAATCTTATCCACTGCTACCGAGAATTGTTTCATGCTCGTCTCTCTCCTTTGTATTGTTTAATCCTCAAATTCGTCTATATTTTAACAAAAAAACAAAATCCTTTCAATACAAGAATAGAACCAATTTTTGAAAGGATTTTATTTCATTTTGATAAATATGCACAATGTCACTTCTTATTTCAGTAAAACTGCCTTGACTTCCTTCAATCTTTGCTCAAATTGAGCATAAAAACTGCCTTCTTCACCAAAACCGCGCATATAAAATTCTTTAAGAACATAAATATTAATTTGCTTGATGGTGCCGTCACTGGCATTTTCTTTCCTCAATGATGCAGCTACATCCTTCAGAAAATAGTGCCAGTCATTGACAAACTTCTCATACTGATCTAATTCCGGTATATCCAGCCATTTTCTGACTTTGATCTTCTGACGATCCGTTTTCACACATTCCTTTGTCTGAAGAATGTATTTGAAACTTCTGTCCTCATACAGTCTTCCCAATGGGAACAGACGGCAGAACCCCGGTCTGATTTTATGGATACCGCATCTGCCCTCCTGATTCAGGAAAATACAGTGTTCATCTTCACCTGCCATCTTGAGATTCGGCAGGATCATTCCGTCCACAACATTTAACTCCACATGATCCGCCAACAGTGCTTCAAACGGAATACGAAAATAAGTACATATCCTATGCACATCTAATGGATCCAATAGAATGGACTTTCCCATTCCGTGACAACAGACGGAACATCCTTCACATCCCTGGCAATCTGCCCTGACCATATCATTGGCTGTATAGAAACGGCCATCTGAAATCTCATTTAAATCTATATTTCTTTCCATATTCAATACCTCGTATCTGCTTAATGTTTAATAAACATTGTATCATATTTTTCGACTTTTTATTTGAAAAATCAATTATTTTTTCCATTGAATCCATGATATAATTTTTATAATTCAGAACTCAACAACCAATCGCAGCTGCAGATTATATTGACGCTGCCTCTATTGCGACAATTCCAATACCTGTATTTCGCATAATTATACAACGCATATACGAAGAAAGGAAGCCCCTTATGGTCGAACAACTTTATCACAACCCGGATATTTACAGAATTTATGTCCCGCTCCCTGACAACCCATTGAAATATCTCAACTGCTATGTTCTTGTTTCAGATGGTGAAACATTGATCATTGACACCGGCTTTAACCGCCCGGAATGTAAGCAGGCACTTTTTGACGGACTTGATGAGCTGCAAGTGGATTTTGCCCATACAAAGCTTTTTCTCACCCATCTTCACGGAGATCACAGCGGCCTCACAGAAGAACTGACGGCCAGAGGCGTTCCTGTTTTCATGAATGCCATTGATTATGATTATCTCTGTCAGGAGCTTGCCTCCGGCGGATGGCAAGCCATGGAACAGATTTTTCTCAGCGAAGGCTTTCCTATGGAAGAAATCGAAAAACAGAAAAAGGGCAATCAGGCAAGACTTTACTCACCGCATCACCCTTTTCCTGCCTCCAAAGTCAGCGACAATGATCTGCTAACAGTTGGTGGTATCACCCTTCGCTGTATCCATACACCGGGGCACACACCGGGACATACCTGTCTTTATATAGAAGACAAAGAAATCCTTTTTTCAGGGGACCATATTCTTTTTGATATCACACCGAATATCTCTGTATGGCGAAATATTCCTTACTCACTGGCAGACTATCTGGAAAGCCTGCAGAAAATAAAGGGTTTGAAGGTTTCCCATACATTTCCGGGACACAGAGAATTTCACGGAGATATTCATGATCGCATCAATGCCCTGACCCTTCACCATCATGCGCGTTTAAAAGAAATCCTTGACGCCATTGACCATCATCCCGACTGCACTGCCTATGAGACTGCCGGCCGGATCAGCTGGTCTTCCAGAGGCCGCGCATGGAACGATTTTTCACCGAATCAGAAATGGTTTGCTATGGGTGAAACACTGGCGCACATCAAATGGCTCTCCGACAAAGGCGCCATAAGCAGCACCAGACCGTTGTCTCTGAACATGTCAAATATTCCAAATGCCCCGTCAAAAGAAACGGCAGAAAACCGTTATCGGGCTCTCTGCCATTCTTCTGATCTGTTCTTTTATTCACGACGTTTTTCTGATGACGATTTTTGTGAACACGTTACACATTATGCATGAACATGTTCTTTCATCACTTTATACAGCTGAATGATGACGGTCGGTATAAAGGCCAGCAGCGCAATCATTCCAATCTGATAACCGCTCAGAGGTGACACTGTGAAAAGTGTGCGCATCACAGGTACAAAGATGACCAGTGCCAACAGCAGCACACCGCCGAAGAAAGCACCGACACTGTAAATATTGGATGCCAGACCGATTTTGAAGATGGAATGTCTGCTTCTGCAGTTGAATCCATGGAACAGTCTTGCCAAAGTCAGTGTGGCAAACGCCATAGAACTGGCTGTTGCACTGTCCATGGACAAACCGATATAAAAAGCGATCATGGTACAGACTGCGATCAGACCGCCCTGTACGAAAAGGGCTGTCATCAGGTCTTTCGTCAGAATTCCCTGCTTTGGATCCCGAGGCTGTTCTGAAAGCAGATCTTTCTCCGACTTCTCCATACCAATGGCAATGGCCGGAAGAGAGTCTGTCAGCAGATTGATAAACAACAGGTGCACCGGCTGAAACGGTACCGGAAGTGCTGCAAGAGATGTATACAATACCGCCATGATTCCGGCCATATTGCCTGATAACAGGAAATTAACCGCATTCTTGATATTACGGTAAACGTTTCGTCCATTTGCAACAGCCTTGATGATAGTGGCAAAATTATCATCCGTCAGAATCATGGATGCCGCATCCTTTGATACTTCCGTGCCGGTAATCCCCATCGCCACACCGATATCTGCCTTTTTCAGGGCCGGGGCATCGTTGACACCATCGCCTGTCATGGCTGTCACTGCGCCTTTACGCTGCCATGCATCCACAATTCGGATTTTATTCTCAGGTGAAACACGGGCATAGACAGAAATCTTTTCGATGTTCTCATCCAGTTCTGCATCACTCATCTCATCCAGTTCCGGTCCTGTCACCGCCATATCTCCTTCACCGAAAATACCAATCTGTTCAGCAATGGCTGTTGCTGTGATCTTGTGATCACCGGTAATCATCACCGGACGGATACCGGCTCTTTTTGCCTCTGAAACAGCTTCCCTGGACTCTTCTCTCGGCGGATCGATCATGGATACCAGACCTATGAAAATCAGATGGTCTTCCTCATCCAGTGTCAACTGCTGATTGGCTTGTGCCTCCTTATAAGCAAATGCAAGAACTCTCAAGCCCTGTTCGGAAAAAGCTTGATTTTTATCTAATATCTCCTTTACATCCTGCTCAGTGATCGGACGGACTTCATCCCCGATACGGATTCTGTCCGTTCGCTTCAGCAGAATATCCAAGGCGCCCTTAACCAGAATGGTCGGCACACCATGCAGGCGATACTTTGTGCTCATCAATTTTCTGTCTGAATCAAATGGTATCTCCTCCATACGAGGCATCATCTCTTTCAGAGTATCCTCTTTGATGTCCGCTTTTCTTCCCATTTCCAGAAGCGCCACTTCCGTCGGATCACCGATACTCTGGCCTTCCACAATAGCGGAATCATTGGTCAGAATCGCATCGTAGAGCAGATACCGATGAGACTGCTGCTTCAGGTCCAGTGCATCAGCTTCCATTGTCTGATGATTAATATAAACCTGCTGAACCGTCATTTTGTTCTGCGTCAGCGTACCTGTTTTGTCCGAGCAGATGACAGATACACATCCGAGGCTCTCCACTGCTTTCAGATCTTTGATAATAGCATGTTCCTTGGCCATCTTCTGTGTTCCCATGGCCTGCACAATGGTCACAATAGAGCTCAAAGCTTCAGGGATCGCAGCCACCGCAAGGGCTACCGCAAACATCAATGAATCCAGTACCGGCATCTTCCTGTACAGACTTAAGACAAACACAACTGCACTGATAATCATAATAACAATGGCCAGTTGGCTGCCAAATTTATCAAGGCTCACCTGCAGCGGTGTTCTCTTCTCCTTTGTAGCATTCATAAGCGCCGCAATCTTGCCGATCTCGGTCTCCATGCCCGTAGCTGTCACCAGTACAACCGCACGTCCCCCGGTTACCAGACTTCCTGAATAGACCATATTGATACGGTCTCCCAGTGCCTTCTCCCCTTCCAACACCACAGCCTTCTTCTCAACATTGGTGGATTCGCCCGTCAATGAGCTTTCATTCACCTGCAATGAATAGCTTTCAAGAATTCTGCCGTCCGCCGTCACCATATCACCGGCCTCAAAAAGCAAAATATCACCTTTAACAACCTGTGCCGAAGGAATCTCCCCCTTCACACCGCCCCTGAGCACCTTTGCCGTTGGTGCTGACAGGGTTTTCAGACTTGCAAGCGACTTTTCTGCTTTCTCATGCTGCACCGTGCCAAGAATCGCATTCATTGTAATAACCGCAAATATAACAATCGTGCTCTCCACATTTCCCGAGATCATTGAAATAATCGCAGCAATGATAAGAATAATAACCAGAAGATCTGCAAACTGCTCTGCAAAGACACGCCATACACTTTTCTTCTTCGTCTCCCGGAGCACATTTTCTCCATGCGTTTTCAATAAGGCTTCTGCCTTTTCACTGCTCAGCCCATTTGCATCTGATCCAAGGGCTTCCAACACTTCATCCTCACGCATCTGATACCATTCTTTCATCAAACTTTCTCCTTTCAGATGTCCGATTTGTCCTCTTTCACACCTTAATTCCTAAATCTTAATAAAAGAAAAAGACCTTTAATGTATGATATCCGGAAATCTTCCGTTATCATACATCAAAAGTCTTGTAACCGTAATGGTATATATTACCAGACTGCTCTACAAAAATCTGCAAACAGCCGCGATTGTTGATAATATATTAAAACTACTCCCCTTTGATGACACATTGCCATCACTATTCAGTTGTCATTTTATTAAGATTTTAGTAGTCTAGCACATTTTGAGTCTGCTGTCAACCTTTTATTCATCTTCCATATTCGCCAGTTTGGCTGCCTGATCTGCTGCGATCAGACTGTCAATGATCTCATCCAGGTCACCATTCATAATATCGCCCAGTCTGTACAATGTCAGCTTGATACGATGCTCTGTACAACGGCCCTGTGGGAAGTTGTAGGTTCTGATCTTCTCGGATCGGTCTCCTGTACCAACCTGGTTCTTGCGAAGGGCTGCTTCTTCCGCATGCTTCTTCTCTATTTCAATTTCAAGAAGTTTGGAACGCAGCAATCTGAAGGCTTTTTCTTTGTTCTGCAGCTGTGACTTCTCTGTCTGGCTGTAGATGACGATACCTGTTGGATTATGTGTCAGACGTACCGCAGAATCTGTTGTATTGACACACTGACCACCATTGCCGGAGGCACGCATAACATCAATACGTACATCATTCATATCAATCTCAACATCCACTTCCTCAGCTTCCGGCATAATGGCAACTGTTACAGTAGATGTATGGATACGGCCGCCGGACTCTGTCTCAGGCACTCGCTGTACACGATGCACACCAGATTCAAACTTCATACGTGAATAGACATGATCGCCGCTGACCATGAAAACACACTCCTTGAAACCGCCGATACCATTCTCGCTGACATCCATCATCTCGATCTTCCAGCGCTTGGATTCTGCATACTTGGAATACATACGGAAAAGTTCAGCAGCAAAAAGGGCTGCCTCATCACCACCTGCACCGGCTCTGATCTCTACGATAACGTTCTTCTCATCCATTGGATCCTTAGGGATCAGAAGGACTTTCAGCTCCTGTTCAATCTTTGCGATGTTGGACTTTGCTTCAGAAAGCTCTTCCTTAAGCATTTCCTTCATCTCTTCATCGTCTTCCACCTCAAGCATCTCCAGACTGTCTTCGATGGTCTGCTTTGTATTCTTATATTCTGTATACTTCTCTACAAGGGGCTGCAGATCACTCTGCTCCTTCATCAGCTTGCGGAAATGCTTTTGATCATTGACAACGTCCGGATCATTTAACTCTTCCATGATCTGCTGATATCGGATTAAAATATCATCTAATCTATCAAACATTGTTACTTACCTCCATCTTCTGCAGCTTTCACTGCATAAACGACTCTGTCCAGACCGGCCAGATCTTTCTTCACGTGTATATCTTTAAATCCTGCCTGATCAAGAAGCTGTGAAACAGCTTTCCCCTGATCATAACCGATTTCAAAAAGCAGTGAACCGCCGGGTACAAGATACCGTCCCGATTCCTCTGCCAGTTTTCTATAAAAAAGGAGTCCATCCCGACTTCCGTCCAATGCCAAATGCGGTTCATGATCTTTGACCTCACGCATCAGATCTTCAATGTCATCCGTAGGGATGTAAGGCGGATTGGATACAATCATATCAAATACGCCCTCCACTGATCCAAACAGATCACTGTGTACCAGCTTCACCTGAGATAATCCCAGATTTTCTCTGTTTCTCTCAGCAACCTTCAACGCTTCTTCGGAAATATCTGCGCCGATACCCCATGTCACCGTTCCCAGCTTTGCAAGGCTTAACACAATGCACCCCGAACCTGTACACATATCCAACAGTCTGCATCCCGGCTTCATCATAGACAGGGCTGTTTCCACCAGCACCTCTGTATCCTGTCTCGGGATCAGTACGTGTTCGTTGACCAAAAAAGGCAGACCCATGAATTCTGTGCTACCCGTCAGGTATTGCACCGGAAACCCTTCGCTTCTCTGTCGGATCAACGCCTGATAAGCAGTGCTTTTCTCCATCTGTGCCGCATCAAAGCTATCACTTCTTCGCATCAGGAAATCCACTCGACTGATCCCGTAAATATGCTCCAACAGATACCATGCATCCAGAGCTGCATTCTCCACATCGTGCGCTGTCAGTTCATTCGTTCCCCACTTCAAAAGGGTATCATAACTCCACTGCATCATGGCTGACTCACTCCTGCATTGCTCCTGTCCGTTTTCTGACTGTTTCCATCAGCAGCTGCCCTGTTCTCTGCCTGAAACTGCCTCCAGTCATAAATCGCCTCAATAGAAGCAATAGCAACTTCCAGCATCTCCAGATCCGGTTCACGGGTTGTCAGCTTCTGCAGCATCAGTCCTGGTTTACTCACAATATTCACTAGGCAGGATTCACTTCTGCCAGCCCACTGAATGATCTCAAAGGAAACGCCTGCGATCACCGGAACAAGAATAACGCGGAGCACAATCTTCAGCGCCATGTTATCCACACGGATAAACATAAAACAGATGATACTGACCACCATAACGATCAGCAGAAAACTTGTTCCGCATCGTTTATGCAGTCTTGAATACTTCGCAGCATTCTCCGGGGTCAGTTCAGCGCCATGCTCAATACAGTTAATGGTTTTATGCTCCGCTCCATGATACATAAATACTCTCTGTATATCCTTCATCTGTGAAATAGCTACAATATAGATAAAGAAAATCGCAATTCGGATCAGACCTTCAATCACAGCCAATGTCATAGGACTCTTAATCACCTTACCAAACAAAGATGAAATAAAAAATGGCGTCAACATAAACAGCACAACGGCGATCACGACCGATAATGCCACTGTCAGTCCCATAAAAACAGCATCCGACTTGCTGTCTTTTGCTTTCGCTTTCTCAGCTTCCTCTTCGTCTTCAAAAAAACTGGCCGAGTACGTCAGTGTAGACATACCCAGCACAAGAGAATCAATAAATGACAGCACACCCCTGATAATCGGGATCTTCTTCATATGCCATCTGGCATTCAGGCCAATATACTGATCCTTCTTGACTTCTATCGTCTGATCTGGCTTTCTGACGGCCACCGCATAATCATTGCCGTTACGCATCATGACACCTTCGATGACTGCCTGTCCGCCGATAGTTGCATATCGCATATAATCCTCCTACTGACGGAATGAAACAATCTGTGATTCACCCGCCGCAACGGAAAATGTCTATTCTCCGTAATGAAAAAACAGGGCTGTCGCATCTGCTGATCTCTGCGCCGGTCTCCATGATATGGACAATCCGGATGGCAGAGGATCTGTCGAAATGATGCGACAGCCCCGTCTATCGTCTAATTATGCCTGTTTGATGCCATACTTACGATTGAACTTATCAATACGTCCGCGAGCAGAAGCAGCTTTCTGCTGGCCTGTGTAGAATGAATGACACTTAGAACAGATTTCTACGTGGATTTCAGGTTTTGTGGAACCTGTTACGAATTCGTTACCACAGTTGCATGTTACCTTTGCCTGATAATACTTAGGATGGATTCCTTCTCTCATCTTATTCACCTCACTAATATTCTTTCCTGATTGCCAACCAGGAATAATCACTTGAGTTATCTCAAATCGGGCGCTCATGCCCATTTCTGTCATTATAAAACAGCTTTTTAATTCTATCATACTTTTTTATAGTATGCAAGCGTTTTTTTGTATTTCACATAATATTTTTACCACATTTTCGTATGGCGGATCATGTTGACGAATTCTGTATTATCTTTTGTATGCATAAACATATCCAGGATCTGCTCCAGCGCCTCTTCAGACTTCATGCCGCCCAATGCCTTTCTCATCACATACATTCCTTCAAGTTCTTCCTTGCTCAGCAACAATTCTTCTCGTCTTGTTCCTGAACGCGGTATGTTGATGGCCGGGAAGATACGTTTCTCGGAAAGTTTTCTGTCCAGAACAAGTTCCATATTGCCCGTTCCCTTGAATTCTTCAAAAACAACATCATCCATCTTGCTGCCTGTCTCTACAAGAGCTGTAGCAAGCACTGTGAGGCTGCCTCCCTCACGCATATTTCGCGCAGCACCAAAGAATTTCTTCGGCATATGAAGTGCTGCCGGGTCCAGACCGCCTGAAAGTGTACGTCCGCTCGGCGGCACTGTCAGGTTGTACGCCCTGGCCAGACGCGTAATGCTGTCCAAAAGGATCACCACATCTTTCTTATGTTCAACCAGACGTTTTGCACGCTCCAATACCATCTCTGAAACACGTTTATGATGTTCCGGTGTCTCATCAAATGTAGAGTAGATGACTTCCACATTATTGCCCTCAATATACTCCTTGATATCCGTCACTTCCTCCGGACGTTCATCGATCAGAAGAATGATCATCTGCATGTCCGGATAATTGGTATGGATTGCCTTGGCCACCTGCTTTAAAAGTGTTGTCTTGCCGGTCTTCGGCGGTGATACGATCATACCTCGCTGTCCCCGCCCAATCGGAGAAACAAGATTCATAATCCGCATGGAAACCGGCGCATTCGGTGTCTCAAGATTAATCCTGCTGTCTGGAAAAACAGGTGTCATATTTTCAAACTTGCCGCGTCTCTGGGCTTCATACGGCGGCATGCCGTTGACTGTTCTTATATATAAAAGTGCTGAAAACTTCTCTTTCTCTGTCTTTACCTTGATATTGCCACAGATAATATCACCGGTTCTCAGGTTAAATCTGCGAATCTGCGCCGGTGACACGTACACATCATTATTACCGGGCATATAATTCTCACAGCGGATAAATCCAAACCCTTCCGGGATCACTTCCAAAATACCATTCGCCATCATGCCGCTGTCTAACTGACCATAACCTGGGATTTCACTTTCCTCATTTGACTGGATATACTCATTTTTCTGGTAAACATCCACCCGTTGGCAACTGTCCCCACGCTGATAACTGTCATTACGTTGATAATTCTCACCTCGCTGGCCGTTTTCGTTACACTGACTGTTCTCATTGCGCTGGTAGTTCTCGCTGCGCTGACCGTAGGTGTTTCTTCTGCCACTGTACAATCCGCCATTTGTATATGTCTGTCGTTCCGAGCGTTCTGTTCTTTCTGTGCGTCCTGACCGCTCCGGGCGTTCTGTTCGCTCTGCTCGTCCTGCGCATTCCGCCCTGGATGTTCTGCCCAGAAAAACATAAGGCTTTTTATTCTCGCTCTTCACCTCATGTTCCGGCCCTTTCTCAACTGATGCAGTCGGCTGCTCTTTGTCTTTCTCCAAAACATCTGATTGTTCTTCCAGAAGCCCCATTTCAGCCATGAGCTTCTGCAATTCCGCCTTACGCATCACGGATGTATTTCTGACGCCTTTGGACTTCAATATTTCTCTCATCTGTGCGACAGACATTTTCTTTTCCTGTTCAGCCATAAAAACCTCCTTATCTGCTGACAAATTTTCACCGTTTCCGACACATTAAAATAACACTCGCTGTCAAACGATTCTGAATCATATTAAAATTATATCTTATACTGGGTAATGAATCCTTACGAAATCTCTGTAATCCTAATAAAATAAATTCCAATCCTAATAAAATAAGAACAAAACACCTGTCGGTGTCTTATATTTTAGAAAATTTGAATAATTCTTCTTTACCATTATATATGAAATAAACGCAAATAAAAAGCATAACTTTTGTTTTTTTTATTTTCTTTTTATAATTTTATACTAAAACCAACCGTCAATTCATTTACAATTTTTTACAATTTGAAAGTTTCTCAATCATTTCCTGCATATTTTTCAGCTTTATATCCGCTTTAATAGTTGACAGCAGCTTTTATGAAGGAAACTTTTAACAAAATTCCTATTTTTTTACAGATTAAAGTGAAAAAAGATTGAATTATTGCTTAATCTATATTATAATCATCAATGGAAAGAATGAATTCCACTGAACATACTTTGCTGCGGATTTTGTCCGTCGGCAGGTCAATATAAGGAGGATGAAACAGAATGTCTTACAGTGACGAAATTATCGAAAAAGTTAAAGCAAAAAATCCTAACGAACCTGAGTTTATCCAGGCAGTGACAGAAGTTATGAATTCTCTTCGACTCGTTGTAGATAACGATCCAAAGTATCAGAACGAAGCATTACTTGAGAGAATCGTTGAACCAGAACGTATTATTATGTTCCGTGTACCATGGGTTGACGATGAAGGCAAAGTTCAGGTCAACAGAGGTTTCCGTGTACAGTTCAACAGTGCGATCGGACCTTACAAGGGCGGTCTCCGTTTCCATCCATCCGTTAACTTAAGCATTATCAAATTCCTTGGTTTTGAACAGATTTTCAAGAACTCCCTGACAGGCCTTCCTATCGGCGGCGGCAAAGGCGGTTCTGATTTCGATCCTAAAGGCAAATCTGACCGTGAAGTTATGGCTTTCTGCCAGAGCTTTATGACAGAGCTTTGCAAACATATCGGAGCTGATACTGATGTTCCTGCAGGTGATATCGGTGTAGGCGGCCGTGAAATCGGTTATATGTATGGCCAGTACAAGAGAATCCGCAACGTATCTGAAGGTGTCTTAACAGGTAAAGGCCTCACATACGGCGGTTCCTTAGCTCGTACAGAAGCTACAGGTTACGGTCTTGTATACCTTGTAGAAGAATTATTAAAGTGCAAAGGCGACACAATCGAAGGTAAGACCGTTGCTGTATCAGGTGCCGGTAATGTTGCTATTTACGCTATCCAGAAGGCTCAGCAGCTGGGCGCTAAGGTTGTTACATGCTCTGACTCCACAGGCTGGGTATATGATCCGGAAGGCATCGATGTTGCTGCACTGAAAGAGATCAAAGAAGTGCAGCGCGCACGTCTGACAGAATACAAGAAATACAGACCACAGTCTGAATACCACGAAGGCCGCGGCGTATGGCAGATTCCTGTTGATATCGCTCTTCCTTGTGCAACTCAGAACGAGCTCTTCCTTGAAGATGCTAAACAGCTTGTGGCAAACGGCTGTAAGGTTGTTGCTGAAGGTGCTAATATGCCTACGACACTTGATGCAACAGAATACCTGCAGGAAAGCGGTATCTACTTCGTACCTGGCAAGGCTTCCAATGCCGGCGGAGTTGCAACATCCGCTCTTGAAATGTGCCAGAACAGCATGCGTTACAGCTGGACATTCGAGGAAGTTGACGCTAAACTCAAGGACATCATGGTCAACATCTTCCACAACATCGACAACGCTGCTAAAGAATACGGTGTAGAGAACAACTACGTTGCAGGTGCTAACATCGCAGGCTTCAAGAAAGTCGCTGATGCTATGCTTGCTCATGGTATTGTATAATAAAGTAAAATTCGGTCTTAGAAATCAATAAACAGGATGCTCAATAAGTTATTCAGAATAAACTTATTGAGCATCCTGTTTTTGTCGTTTTTTTGACCGAATTTTACTTTATACACATTAAACACAATCCGCCATTATAAAGCCTTCGGATCCTCAATAGGCGCCTGCCTGATCTCTGTAATATAAAATCTACCCCGGGTTGATTCAATGCCTATTTTAACGCAATAGTAGTCTTACAAATTACACACAAAAAATACTCTATGATATACTATACCAGAAAACGCTTTAAAAATCGAGTACAAAACAAGCCACACATCTGTTTGCATAAATTCGCCGGCTATGCTATCATATATGTAGTTAGGAGGAATGCAGTTTTGTGGGCAGATAAGCGTTACCACTCTCTCGATTACGAGATGAAGGCCCGGTACGGGCACAAGATTTATAAGATTGCCCTTGACGGTGGCTTTACCTGCCCCAACAGGGACGGACTGATCGATGCAAGAGGCTGTATCTTCTGCAGTGCGGGCGGTTCCGGTGATTTTGCCGCATCCAGGAACCAATCCATCACGGAACAGATTGAGGAAGGCAAACAGCTGCTTGCAGGGAAGCGGCTTTCCGGTCAGCCTGAGATTGGCAGCAAGGAATCCCCGATGCCTTGTTATATCGCCTATTTTCAGGCATTTACGGGAACTTATGCCCCCATAGATCGTCTGCGGGCACTTTACACAGAAGCCATCCGCCACCCGGAAGTAGCCATTCTTTCCATTGCCACCCGCCCGGACTGTCTGCAGCCGGAGGTTCTCGATCTTTTATCAGAACTGAATCGGATCAAACCGGTGTGGGTTGAGCTCGGCCTTCAGTCAATCCATCCTCAGACAGCTGCTTACATCCGGCGAGGCTATCCACTGTCTGTCTATGATGCAGCTGTTTTGAATCTTCACGAAAGAGGCATTGAAGTCATTACCCATGTGATTCTCGGGCTTCCCGGTGAAACTGCTGATGACATGCTGGCTACCGCCGATTATATCGCTCATCAGCCCATACAGGGTGTCAAGTTCCAGCTGCTCCATGTTCTCAAAGGAACCGATCTTTATACGGATTATCTGCAGCAGCCGTTCCATGTTCTGACACTGGAAGAATACACGGATATCCTCATCCGCTGTATTGAGCATATGCCGCCGGATGTGATTATCCACCGGATTACCGGTGACGGTCCCAAACATCTGCTGGCTGCCCCGGACTGGAGCCGCAACAAGAAACAGGTACTTAATCATATTCACCATTGCATGAAGCTTCGCAATGCATGGCAGGGGCGCTGTTATGTTCCGTTGACGAACGCTTATTATGACAGGAATTGATGATTGCAATAGAAAGGAGTTTTTGTTTTATGAGTCAGGATACACTGATGCTTTATAAATTAATGATTCTCTATATGCTGAATAAGGTCGATTTTCCATTGACGAATTCTCAGATTTCAGAATTTATTCTGGACAAGGGCTATACGAATTATTTTACCCTTCAGCAGGCGCTCCACGACCTTTCCGATACAGAATTGATCCGAACAGAACATATCCACAACAATTCCTACTATTCCATGAACCAGTCCGGTGAAGAAACGCTGGAATTTTTCGGTCACAAGATTCCAGCTGAGATCAAGACTGAAATCGACCAGTTTTTCAATGAGCACAAGTATCACCTGAGAAGTGAGAATGAAGTTACCGCTGATTATTATGAAGATAAGAAGGACTGCTATATTGTTCGCTGCGAAATCCATGATAAGAAAGAACTTCTCGTCGGCATCACATTAAACGTCACAGATGAAGCTCAGGCAACCGCCATCTGCGATAATTGGCGCAATCTCCATGGCGATGTCTATGACTATCTTATCCATACCCTCATGATTCGTCACTAGTACATCGTTTTCGAAATAACTATACCATTCACTTGCCTGCACACTCGGATTCGCAGGCAAGTGAATGGTATAGTTATTTACGAAACGATGTACTAGAATCGAATAACCGCATCTGTAAACAAAAGAAAAACGCAACCTCTCTGTTCTTAGTGCCAAACGAATGCGCTATTGGCACACACCCCCAAAGAAAGGTTACGTTTTTCCTTTTCCCAATCACTTTTAAATTCTCAGTTGAACTTCTGTATTCCTATAAAGAACGATACAGATCTTCGTACTTTCTCGCTGAATTGCCCCAGGAGAAATCTGCTGCCATTGCCCTGTCTACAATACGGTTCCATGCTTCTCTGTCACCATAATAAACAGACTTGGCATACTCAATCACATGCAGCATCTCATGTGCATTATAATTTGCAAAACTGAATCCTGTACCGCTTCCTGTATATTCATTATACGGTTCTACAGTTTCTTTCAGACCGCCTGTCTCCCTCACAATCGGCAATGTACCATAGCGAAGACTCATCAGCTGACTGAGTCCGCATGGTTCAAACAGTGACGGCATCAGAAATGCATCGCATGCACCATAGATTCTGTGGGAACGGGTATTGTCATAACAGATACTTGCCGAAACTCTGTCTTTATACTTCCATTCATAGTATCTGAACATATTCTCATAGCGTGGATCACCTGTACCGAGAATAACAAACTGTACATCTTCCGCACAAATCTGTTCCATCACACAATCGATCAGATCTATTCCCTTCTGATCTGTCAATCTTGAAACAAGACCGATCATAAACTTGCCACCGTCTACCTGCATGCCAAGCTCCTGCTGCAGCGCCGTCTTATTATGCACCTTCTCTGTTCTGAAATTATACGGAGAATAATTGTGTACAAGCATCGGATCCGTCTCCGGGTTATACTCATCATAATCAATACCATTGACAATACCCGAAAGATTATTGGATCTCGCACGCATCAATCCATCCAGTCCCTCTCCATAGAACGGATACTTGATCTCATTCGCATAAACACCGCTGACAGTGGTGATCCAGTCTGCGTAAACAAGGCCGCCCTTCAGATAATTGCCGGCGCCGTATGCTTCCAGTTTGTCTGATGTAAACAGATAGCCCGGAAGTCCTGTTACACGCATCATATCATCAATGTTCCATGTTCCCTGGAACTTCAGATTGTGGATTGTCATCACGGCTTTCATGTTCTGGTAAAAATCGCTGTAAGAAGAACTATCCCAGAATTCATTCTTCAGATAAACCGGCATAAGACCCGTCTGCCAGTCATGACAATGGATGATGTCCGGTCTGAAATCGATAACACAAAGCATCGTCAGTGCGGCCTTACTGAAGTAAGCAAACTTCTCAAGATCCCACAATCCATCTTCATAAATCCTGTCTCCGGAAAAATAGTATTCATTGTCGATAAAATAAAATGTCACGCCATCCAGCATCATCTGAAATACACCGACATAAATCATCCGTCCTGCCATATTGATATAAAAATTCGTCATATATTCCATCTGCTGTTGAAAATGTTCCGGAATCACTCTGTATTTCGGCAATACAACCCTGACATCAAATTCATCTCTATTGTATGCCTTCGGCAAAGATCCGACAACGTCTGCCAATCCGCCTGTCTTAATAAATGGTACCGCTTCAGATGCCGCAAATAGGACTTTCTTCATAAGGCTTTGTTCCTCCTGTTATTGCATTATATTGTATCTTCTATTATTATACAACATAATTCGTTGCAATAAAAGCATAAATTTTGTGAATTTTCAGTCAATTATCAACTCCTGTTCTTGTATTCCAGTCGGATTTTATCCGCGATCAACGCAATAAATTCACTGTTAGTTGGTTTGCCTTTTCCGGTATGTATGGTATAGCCAAAAAGCTCATCAATGGTATCCATCTTGCCTCTACTCCAGGCCACTTCGATAGCATGGCGGATTGCGCGTTCCACACGGCTCGGCGTCGTCTTATTCATCTTGGCAATGGTCGGATACAGGACCTTCGTAATCGAATTAATGACCTCCCGGTTATCCACTGACATAATAATGGCATCCCGCAGATACTGATAACCTTTGATATGCGCCGGCACACCAATCTCATGAATAATGTTGGTCACATCTGTTTCCAGATTCTTTTCCCGGTATTCTGTCATATAATCTGTTTGTCTGCTCTTCTGTGTATGGACCGGCTGTAAAATCTGTCGTTCAGTCACCTGATGAATACGACGCAGAATCATATCATTTTCAAATGGCTTCATAATATAATACATGGCGCCGAGATTAAAAGCATTCTCCGTGATGTTTTCCTTTCCAATGGCAGAAATCACAATAAATGCGGGTCGTTTCTTCAGCGACATATCCTTATTGACCTGCTGCATGACCTCCAGACCGTCAAGCTTCGGCATAATCAAATCCAAAAGGACAACATCCGGCTCCTGATTCTTAATAATGTCCAATGCCTGAACGCCATCGTCCCCTCTTCCGATGACTTCAATATCCTTATCCGTCTGTAATATGGCATCCAACAAACTGACCATCTTCTCATTGTCATCAACAATCGCAACATTGATTTTTGTCATAACGCAGCCTCCCATTCTTCATCTTTTTCCAACAAGCGTCAAATGTATTATATTATCAAAAAAAGATTGTCTCAATTAATAAAACTCGCAATAACCACCAAAATAGGACAATATTTTCTAATTTTTTTATTATTTTTACTTATGAAGACGAAAAACATATTATTTTGTCTGTTTTTATTCAATTTTTTATTTTTTTCTAAAAATCAAAAGGGCTTATTGCTGTTTATTTTCAAACATGATACACTTTTATTAATGTTAATTATTTCAAATCCATTGAATTAAAGAGGTTTTTTTATGCAAAAAGAAAATAAAGGCAGCATCGACCTGACAAGAGGATCGATTCCCGGCGGTATTCTGGCCTTTGCCATTCCGCTGTTTCTCGGTCAGCTGCTTCAGCAGTTGTATAACATGGTTGATGCATGGGTCATCGGCAACTTTGCGGATAACGATGCTTTTGCCGCCGTCAGTTCCACCGGCACTGTCGTCTTTCTGATCATCGGTTTTTTCTCCGGCATTGCCACCGGCGGCGGTGTCGTTATTTCACGCTATTTTGGCGCCCGCGATGAAGACAATGTTTCAAAGGCTGTCCACACGAATTTCCTGATGGGGCTGATTGCTTCCGCAATCGGCACTGTTGCCGGTCTTATCCTGACTCCCCATCTTCTGGTATGGCTTGGCACCCCGGACTCTGTTATGCCTCATGCCTTAAGGTATCTGCAGATTTATTTCGGCGGTGTATCCACTGTTATCCTCTACAACATCTGCATGTCCATCATGCGTGCCCTGGGTGACAGTATTCATCCCCTTTACTATCTGTTATTCTCTTCCATTGTGAATATCGGTCTGGATCTGCTTTTTGTGGCCCATCCTGCCTTTCACTGGGGTGTTACAGGTGCTGCAGCCGCCACTGTGATCTCTCAGGGTCTCAGCGTCATTCTCTGTTTGTTTCGTATGTGTCGGATTAAAGATTATACCCGGCTTGATTTCAAAAAGCTGCATTACCATTCCCACATGATGAAGAAGGTGTTGTATCAGGGTCTGCCCGCCGGCATTCAGAATGCCGTGATCACCATCGGTAACCTGGTGATTCAGAAGAATATCAATTCCTTCGGCGCTTACGCTATGTCCGGAATGGGGGCCTACTCCAAGATTGAGGGATTCGTTTTCCTTCCGATTATGAGTATGGCCATGGCACTTCCGACCTTCGTCAGTCAGAACCTGGGAGCCAGGCAATACCATCGTGCCAAAAAGGGCGCCGTTTTCGGCATCTTATTTGGCATGATCACCGCTGAGGTTACCGGACTTCTGATCTACTTTTTTATTCCATATGCACTGAAGATTTTCGGCAGTACACAGGAAGCCGTTGCCTACGGCACTATTCACGCCCACATTGTCAGCCTGTTTTTCTTCCTGCTGGCCTTTTCCCATTGCTCCGCCGGTGTGATGAGAGGCTGCGGCTATGCTGTTGTGCCAATGGCGGGAATGCTGCTTTTCTGGTGCGGCCTGCGTATCGTCTACGTCACCACAGCACTCCGGTTCTTCCCAGTCTTTCAGATGATTTCCTGGGCCTATCCACTGACATGGGGATGCAGTACCATCCTGTTTCTGATCTTCCTGTTCAAAGCCGACTGGCAGCATCATTTGGACTAAATGTGTATGCTATCATTGATTTGATTGATAGTTTGCACTGAACATTTTTCAAAGGCTGTTCGCACAATTGCGAATGGCCTTTTTTATTTTTTGGAAATATCTGTAAATTATTCTAGTTGTATAGGTAATTTTTCACTATATCACCACTTTAATTTCCTAAAATTTTTATACTTTTTTACGTTGACAAAATAAATTATCAAGGGCTATAATACTGCTAACGAAAAGTTAAAGGCGATGACGAAGAGAAGTAGCGCTGTTTATCGCTTCCAGTGAGTGGAGAGAGTGAGAACCCACAGAATGAATCAGCGTGAATAACACTTTAACAGCCGCAATCTGAACAGCATTTTGCCCAGTAGGTGCGCCGTCAGCTGGACGTCAGACAGCAGGAGGTTTTTGCCTCTGTTGAGAGACTGCATTGCAGTAATTCAGGTGGTACCGCGGATTTTATATTCGTCCTGAACGATCATCGTTCAGGGCGATTTTTTTATTTGCAGGGAATAGGCTGCAGGCGCAGGAATGTGCCAAGGCACTTGTTATACGTTTCGTCCTGGACATCTCAGCAGATATGATTGAATATCACAAAATGAAAGGGGACCAATTATGACAACACCAAACATTTACCGCAGCAGAATTTTAAACGAGATCAGCGAAAGCGACGTTGGCAAGACCATCCGTGTCGCAGGCTGGGTTGAAAATATCCGTGACCACGGCGGTGTATCTTTTATTGATTTGAGAGATATGTACGGTGTCCTCCAGGTTGTTTTAAGAGACACTTCTCTCCTGGACGGTATTACCAAAGAAAACTGCATCTCCATCGAAGGTGTCATTGACCACCGCGATGAGGAGACTTACAATCCGAAGATTCCTACAGGCACTATCGAACTTGAAGCTCACAGCATCGATATGCTGGGCAAGGTTTATCACCAGCTGCCTTTTGAGATTATGACTTCCAAGGAAATCCGTGAAGATGTCCGTCTGAAGTACCGTTATCTTGACTTAAGAAACCAGAAAGTCAAAGACAACATCATTTTCCGTTCACAGGTCATCAGCTTCCTTCGTCAGAAGATGACAGAGATGGGATTTCTTGAAATCCAGACACCGATTCTCTGCGCTTCTTCTCCTGAAGGTGCCAGAGATTATATCGTACCATCCAGAAAGTTCAAAGGTCGTTTTTATGCATTGCCTCAGGCTCCGCAGCAGTACAAACAGCTGCTGATGGTTTCCGGTTTTGATAAATACTTCCAGATTGCACCATGTTTCCGTGATGAGGATGCCCGTGCAGACCGTTCACCGGGCGAATTCTATCAGTTGGACTTTGAGATGAGCTTCGCTACTCAGGAAGAGGTCTTCCGTGTAGGTGAAGAAGTTCTGACAGCCACTTTTGAAAAATTTGCACCGGAAGGTGCTTCTGTCACAGCTGCCCCTTATCCTGTGATCAGCTACAAGGATGCCATGCTGCAGTTCGGCTCTGACAAGCCGGATCTAAGAAACCCGCTTCGTATCATGGATGTCACAGAATTCTTTCAGAGATGTACATTCAAACCTTTCCTGAAACGTACCGTCCGTGCCATCAGGGTTCATGCCGATATGTCCAAGGGTTTTCATGAGAAACTGCTGAAATTCGCCACTTCCATCGGTATGGGCGGCCTTGGTTACCTGGAAGTCATGGAAGATAATAGTTATAAAGGCCCCATTGACAAATTTATCCCTGATGACATGAAGCAGGAATTTGCTGAACTCACAGGTCTTGAAGTGGGCGATACGATTTTCTTTATTGCGGATAAAGAAGAACGTGCTAACCTTTTTGCCGGACAGCTCCGCAACGAACTGGGTGAACGTCTTGACCTGATCGAGAAGAATGCCTTCCGCTTCTGTTTTGTCAACGACTTCCCGATGTATGAATACAACAAGGACGAGAAGAAGATGGATTTCACACACAACCCATTCTCTATGCCTCAGGGCGGCCTTGAAGCACTGAACACCATGAACCCTGAAGATATCCTGGCTTATCAGTATGATATCGTCTGCAACGGCGTGGAGCTTTCCTCCGGTGCTGTCCGCAACCACGATCTGGATATCATGGTCAAAGCCTTTGAAATCGCAGGCTACAGCGAAGAAGACCTGAAGACGAAATTCGGTGCGCTCTACAACGCTTTCCAGTTTGGTGCCCCACCACACGCCGGTATGGCCCCTGGTATCGACCGAATGATCATGCTGCTGAGAAATGAAGACAACATTCGAGAAGTAATTGCCTTCCCAATGAACGGCAACGCACAGGATCTCATGTGCGGCGCACCGGGTATTGTCACTGAGACTCAGCTGAGAGAGGCACACATTAAAGTGCGCGATTAATCCATCACATTGTATTTTCAGTAAATATATAAAGGCTTCACAGGCAGGATTATATTTTACATATCCTATCTGTGAAGCCTTATAAAGTGAAAGCATTTTCCAAATCTTTTCAGTCTCTTTGATGTTTTATTAAATATTTGTAACTCCTCAATAGTTATCATCTGCTGATACTATTAGGAAATCATCTTACTTTTCTCCTGAAATTCCTCCGGAGTCATATTCATAAGTGCGGCAGCTCTTTGCAGACTGATATCTCCGCTTTGAATAAGCGTTACCAAAAGTTGGACTCTTCCCTCATCTCTGCCGTCTTGTATCATTTCCTGTATTGCCTTACACATATTCACATTTCCCATATCATCAACCTCCTCTCGCTTAATATGTGTATGTGTGATAACGTGAACTACCCATTGTCTAAAGCCAATGGGCTTCCTGCTTCACAGATCTCTTCAAACAAAACGGTGCTCACCAAATATGAAAAAGGCGCCCAAAAATATCAGGCGCCGCTATTTAATATTATTAAATTCGATTTCTGAGGTTTTCACCTTTAAGATAAGCTTCCAAATTTGCGGCTGCAATATCCACAATGCGTTCAAATGTCTCCGGCAGATGGAACTGCCCGGATATATGCGGTGTCATCATCAGGTTCGGCAGCTGCCACAATGGGCTGTCTGCCGGCAGCGGTTCCGGTTCCGTGACATCAATTCCCGCTGAGGCAATCCAGCCCTCAGAAAGTGCTTCATACAGTACTTCTGAAGCCACTGCGTCTCCCCTTCCGCTGTTTAAGAAGATGGCAGTGTCCTTCATGGCCATCAATCGTTCTTTTGTGTACATATGATATGTAGTCGCTGTTGACGGTACAAAGGAAGCTACAACATCCACTTTCGGCAATAAGTTATCCAGCTCGTCCATGGTATGTAATTCATGAACACCTTCCGGACATGGTCCCATGGAGCGTTTCAGACCAATGACACGAGCGCCAAGAGCACTGGCCAATCTGGCAAAATGCAGGCCGATATCGCCCAGTCCCACAACAAGCACTGTGACATCTGTAATGGATGTGACTGTACCAAAATCGCTCCATTCGTTCTTTGTCTGGGCGTCTCTGTATAAATTCAGCTTCTTCTGCAGCATCAAAAGCATGGCAAAACTGTGCTCTGCCACTGCCTTGCCGTAAGCACCTGTGGCACTTGTCAACATTGTAGTACTTCTTAAAATCCCCGGCTTCACATAAGCATCTGCGCCGGCAGAATTCAACTGCAGCCACTGCAGGCGTTCCGGCTCATGCAGTCTGTCCGGCTTCACATTGCCGATAATCACATCTGCTGCTTCAATCATTTCTTCTGTTGCCGTCTGGGGTGACGCATACACAAACCGGCAGCCTTTACCGGCACGCTCCAACTTCTCTTTATGTCTCTCCTCTGCAGGGATCACAACCAAAACCGTTTTCTCCATCATAATCTCCATAAAACCTCTGCGTATCTATCACATCATTCATTTTATAATCACTAAAAATTATTTTACCGTCCAGGTTTAAATATTTCAACTGCAAAACGCTTAAAAACGCCTGCGTTTTGCTCCACTTTTTAGGCCTGACGGCAAATATTGAAAAGACGAAATGCCTGCTCTGCTGTGTCTGTCAGGTTCTGTTTGGCATTTTCCGGTTTCATGGCTTCTTCCAGTGTTGAAATGCCTCGAAGGATTGGGAAGAAGGCATCGATACCGTTTTTGTTGCACTCTGTGGCATCTTTTGTCACACTGCCGGCAAAGGCCAGTACAGGAATGTCAAATTTTTTGGCCAACCCGGCAACCCCCACAGGTGCTTTGCCCATGGCTGTCTGGAAATCCAGTCTGCCTTCCCCTGTTACAACAACATCTGCTCCTTTGACATAGGATTCCAGTTTTGTTTCTTCCAGAACGATTTTGATCCCAGACTCAAGAACTGCGTTGGTAAATGTCAGAAATGCAAAACCAAGGCCGCCTGCTGCGCCGGTCCCCGGTTCATTCAGATTGGCTTTCGGAAATTTTTCCCTTGCAAGAGCTGCATAATAACGAAGCCATTTATCCATCTCCATAATTATGGATGGATTGGCACCTT
>NZ_JBBMEK010000018.1:0-26884 GCF_040096555.1 Coprococcus intestinihominis
GCGATCCCCCATAATGACCATATCGCCGGCTTCAATGGATTCCTCCATCAGATCAGGATTTGCAGCTGCAACAATTACTTTTCCTGTAGCCGTTTTATGGTCAATATTGCCTGCAAGGACTTCTGCCTTCAATGTTTCAACGATATTCTTGTAAGATGTCTTTGCATCCGCCAATGCTCTTCCACCGGACACATCCATAATGGACTTGGCAATATCTCCGATTGTCATCAATCCTTCCAGGCCGCCGTTATCGTTCACAACCGTCAATGTAGATTCACGCTTGCTGCTCAGTAATTCCCACGCTTTTTTGACCGACATATCCTTTGAGACACGTTCAGCTTCTTTTAATCCACTGTCCTTGACCTGATTTCTGACATTATCCACATATTCCGGTGCCTTCACACCAAATTTGTCCAGAACATACTGTGTCTCTGAGTTCACTTCCCCGGCGCGTTTTGCTTTATAGCAATTGCTTTTGCTGATCTGGTTCTTAAAATATGCATAGGCGATTGCTGAGCAGATTGAATCTGTATCCGGGTTTTTATGACCTATGACAAATATTTCTTTTTCATTGCTCATTTCCGATTCCTCCTATGCCATCAACATACCCATCATTACAGGCACAAACTGCTTCTTTCGTGATACAACACCCTCAAGAAGGGCTTCTCCATCCACCGGCATCTGATTAAATCCCTGGGAAAGAATATTTTCTGCCTCCGCACCGGCATAAATCACATAAGAATTTTCGCTCAGAATGTCTGTGAGCAGAAGGAAAAGCATCTCTATATTCTCTTTTGTCCGGGCACTTTCCAAGAACGGTTTCATCTTATCCTTCAGTTTCTTGAGTTCTTCCGCATTCATCGATGTCACCTGGCCCACACCAAATGTTGTATCTCCGGATTTAAATTTCTTAAAATCCTGATATAATATTTCTTCATTCGTCTTCGATTTCAAATCGCTGCCTGCATCAAACATGGCTACCGCATGGGCTTCCATATCCAATCCGGCAATTTCAGCCAGCTTTTCAGCCGCCAGCTCATCCAGCGGTGTACAGGTTGGTGAACGGAACAGCAGCGTATCCGATATAATGGCTGAGCAAAGCAGACCGGCCACTGTCTTTGAAATTTCTATATCATTCTCAATATACATCTGATAAATAATTGTTGCTGTGCATCCAACCGGTTGGTTTCGTACATTCACCGGTTTAATCGTCTCAATCGTTCCAAGTTTATGGTGATCGATGATCTCCACAATTTCAGTCTCTTCAATGCCATTGATGGCCTGATCTGCCTCATTGTGGTCCACCAGGATAAATTTTTTCTTGTTCATATCAATCAGATTACGCCTGGAGATCATCCCTGCATAGCAATCATCTTCCGTCACAACAGGGAAATCTCTGATTCTTTCTTTCATCATGATATCCTTGATATCATCCACATAACTGTTTTCTTTAAAAACCACCAGATTCTCTTTTGTCATAAAGTAAGAAACCGGGAGGCTCTGATTGATCAGTCTTGCTACTGCATATGTATCATAAGCCGTACTGATGACCGCGCATCCATTGTCTCCGGCAATTTTTCTGATTGTTCGTGAAACCGGGGCACCATCACACACGATAATGACGGAGGCATGCTGCTCCAGTGCACACAGCTGTGCCTCATACCGATTTCCCAGAATAACGACATCACCGGCATCAATATGGTCCTTAATAATCTCTGTATTGGCCGTTGAAATAACAACCTTTCCTGAAGTTACACATTGTTTTGCATCACCGGCCAGCAATTCGCCCTCAACTGTATCAATGATATTCACATAAGGTGTATGCGCCTGTGCCAGAATGCAGTTATCAAAAACAGCCATGTAGGACTTTGCTATGTCTCCCGTTGAAATCAGACCTTCCAGGTGTCCCTTGCTGTCTGTAATTGCAAGGGTCGCTTTTTTGACTGCACGCATTGTCTTCCATGCCTGTCTCAGGGAAATATTGCCGCTGACGCTCTGTGTTTTATCATCAAATATATCTTTAATCTGTGTTCTGGCATCTCTCATATAGGTTGGAGCCGTCACATCAAATGCCTTCATCACATATCGGGTTTCCTGATTCAAATGTCCCGCCCGAACAGCTTTATACACAACTCTATCTGCATGCTCATCTGCCACCTGTCTGGCTGAAATCTTGTTCTTGAGATCTGCTAATGCCATGGCTGAACAGATGGAATCTGTATCCGGATTTCTATGTCCACTTATATAAATTATTTTTTCCTTTTTTTCTGCCATTTTCATATCTCCATTGTTGCACTTACCATATACCATTCATGCTTCTATCTGGAATGCCGTCTGCACGATTGGCCGTTCACTTTAATAATTCCGTATATTTAACAGGTTTTCTGTTAATGTAGCGTCCAAATCCCAGCGGAACCTGCAGTCTTTCATTTTCTACCACTGCCTGCCCCCGAACCATTGTCATCACCGGCCATCCTTTAACCTGAATGCCTTCATACGGTGTATAATCTACATTCTCATGCAAAATATTCTTCGTAATCGTTACTTCCATATCCGGATTCATCAGCACAATATCTGCATCACTGCCTGGCGCCAGAACACCTTTCTTTGGGTACATACCAAAAATTTTGGCCGGATTCGTACTTGTCACTGCTGCAAATTCATTCAAACTCAATCGGCCTTTCGATACACCTTCCGAGAAAACAATTGGCATTCGTGTCTCTACTCCCGGCGCACCATTCGGGCATTTTGTAAAATCATTTTTGCCGTTTTGTTTATCTCCATGGAAATCGAAGCTGCAGTGGTCTGTTGCAATCACCTGCAACGTCCCATCTTTGATTCCCTGCCAGATAGCTTCCTGATGCTCCTTAGCCCGGAGCGGCGGGCTCAAAATAAACTTTAATCCTTCCACCGGATCATCATAACGACTTTCATCTAATACAAGATACTGCGGACAAGTCTCTCCAAAGACCGTATCCCCTGCTTTTCTTGCCTCCCTGATCAGGTTAACACTCTCCTTTGCCGAAACATGTACAATATACAGCGGAGCCTTCCCTGCTGCTTTTGCCAGTGCGATCATTCTGTCCACAGCCTCTGCCTCACAATATGGCGGTCTGGACTGTGGGTGATATTTTGCCTCCGTTTTTCCTTCAGCAACAAACTTATCTCTCAGATAGTGAATAATCGCATCATTTTCACAGTGTACGGTTGTAATGCCGCCAATATCTTTAAGTTTCTTCAACACCTTGAGGGTATCTGCATCTTCCAGTTTGTAGTCATAAGTCAGATACATTTTGAAGCTTGATACACCATCTGCCATCATCACTTCCGTTTCTTTCAGAATATCCTCATTAATATCCTGGAAAACACCATGAATGCCATAGTCTGTTACACACTTGCCATTCGTATACCCCTTATAAACCCCCAGCTGATGATGCAGATTGCATCCTTTCGGACCGAATCCCATATGGTCAACGATTGTCGTCGTACCGCCGAAAGCTGCCGCTATCGTTCCCGTACTGAAATCATCTACAGCTCTTACACCAACATCAATATTGAAGTGTGTATGCACATCAATACCGCCAGGCAATACAACCAGCCCAGTCGCGTCGATGATCTGTCCGCCCTCCGCATCTAAATTCTGTCCGATTTCAGCAATCACTTCATCCTCTATCAGTAAATCCCCTTGTATAACCTTATCTTCCAATACAATGGTTCCATTTTTTATCAGTTTCTTCATTCTGTCCTCCTGCATTTCACACCCATATATATTCTCTGATTCCATTGAATATCCGACTTTCTTTGCTATCAGAGAATCTCTCTTCTTCACGAAAAGAGCACAGAGAAATCATTCCCTGCGCCCTCTTAAAAATGATTTATAATCTCTTTAATAAAGCTTCTGTCATGTCTTCATAACCCGGCTTACCAAGCAATGCAAACATATTCTTCTTGTAGCTTTCAACACCAGGCTGGTTAAATGGATTCACACCCAGTATGTAACCGCTGACACCGCAGGCAAATTCATAGAAGTAGAATAACTCACCAAGATAAAATTCATTCTGCGCCGGTATCTTCACCATCAGATTCGGTACCTGTCCATCTGTATGTGCCAGAATTGTACCGTTCATCGCGCTCTTATTAATGAAATCTACAGACTTGCCAGCCAGATAGTTCAATCCATCCAGATCGACATCCTCTTTTTCAAGAATAATCTCTGCTCCCGGATCTTCTACCGAAAGTACTGTCTCAAACATCAGACGAGAACCATCCTGAATAAACTGTCCCATGGAATGCAGATCCGCTGTCAATGTAACTGAGGCAGGGAAGATTCCCTTCTTATCCTTACCTTCACTTTCACCATATAACTGTTTCCACCATTCTCCGATATACTGGACGGAAGGTTCATAGCTTGCTGTGATCTCAATACTCTTGCCTTTCCTTAAAAGGATGTTTCTGACTGCTGCATACTGCAGTGCATCATTTTCTTCAAAGGCATTCTCAAGGCAGACTTTTCGCATGGATGCAGCGCCGGCCATCAGCTGTTCAATATCTGCACCGCTGACTGCAATCGGAAGCAGACCAACCGCAGTAAGAACAGAAAAACGACCTCCTACATCATCAGGCACGATAAATGACTCATATCCCTCTTCTGTTGCCAGGCTCTTAAGTGCGCCTCTTGCTTTATCTGTTGTGCAATAAATCCTCTTCGCAGCTTCTTCTTTGCCGTATTTCTCTTCAAGCATCTTCTTGAAAACTCTAAAAGCAACTGCAGGTTCTGTTGTAGTTCCGGATTTGGAAATCATATTGATAGAAAAATCTCTGTCTCCAAGAACATCCATCAATCCCTTAATATACGCACTGCTTAAATTATTACCGCAGTAATAAATCTCAGGTGTCTTTCTCATTGACTTTGGAATGATATTATAAAAATTGTGTCCCAGGAATTCATTGGCTGCTCTGGCTCCAAGATATGAACCACCAATACCGATAACAAGCAGGACATCTGAATCGCTCTGTATCTTTGCCGCCGCTTTCTGAATACGTGCAAATTCTTCCTTATCATAATCCACCGGAAGATCGATCCATCCAAGGAAATCATTGCCTTCGCCTTCACGGCTCAGAAGAAGCTTCTTCGCATCCTCCGCAATACGCTTCATGGCTGTTATCTCGCCCTCACTAATATATTCGGCAGTCTTTGAATAATCAAATGTAACCTTATTTGCCATTTTTCTTCCTCCAATTTTATCTTTAATTAATTCTATTTAATCATACCAAATCAGATACTATTTATCAATAATTCGGACTATATTTTCAGCCCAGAAACTCCTTCAGCACATCTTCCACAATCTTCGCATCCACTGTACTGTCGACCGTTTCCAAACGTTCAGCCGGCATCCGTCGAACAGTTGTCGGACGCAGTCCCGGCTTTGTTCGGGATGCTGCTGTTTCTTTCAAAGCCCGGGCATAATGATCCGGTGTTTCTGTCTGTGGACCATAACCATATTCTCCGTCCAGCTTGCTCTTCAAATAATTCTCCAGATAATCACAAATCGCATTCAGCGTGATCACCTGCAGACGTTCAACACTAAAAATCTTCCCGGTCAACCGCAATCCCAATGCCAGAACCAGTCCTATGCCAATATCCATCAATGCAGGCCCCGTCTGCATGGTCGTCTGAAATCTGTAAATACCGCGAATAAGTCCCGTCAGCATAACGGCACCCATCATAAAGTTCCCTGCTTCATTCCAGCTGTACAATGCCAACGGTCCAACCCTATGTAATGCAAGATATCTTTTTACAAGTGCCTCCGCATTGCCCGGACGCATACCCAGCTTATAATAACTGCTGTACTTCTGCCTTATATAATGCAGCATCGGATAATCCGATGTTCCACACAACTGTGCCTCTCTTGCAAGCCTTCCATAAAATATACGGCTCAATATGCTTCCCAACAGACCTAATCCCGTCATCCCAAGCATAAGATACAATGGCCATCCCTGTAAAACGATCCATTCTTTCATAATTAAGTGCCCCCTTCATTTTATTTGCACTTAATTATAATCAATATTGTGCCCTTTGCCACTTGCAATTCATCAACATAACCTGACGGAATCTTTCTTTTTCCTGTCGTCTTCCCGACATTGCTGTCCATAAGCCTAATACTTCGTCAGATCGTGACTGAAATATTGAAGCTGGAATAATACCTATGCAAGCTTTGCAGCGGCAGCTTCCACCAGTCTCACGGTATGTTCGATTGCTTTGGCTTCAAACTCGGAATAATCCATATGTGCACTTCCATCAGCTTTATCTGAAATTGCTCTGATAATAACAAAAGGAATCTGGTTCAGCCATGCTGCCTGCGCAATCGCTGCGCCTTCCATCTCTGTGCAGTATGGTGCAAACATTCTGACCAGTCTGTCCTTCACATCGCCATCGGAAATAAACTGGTCACCACTTACAACACGACCTTCAAATACACCAATTTCAGGATTCACTTCACGACATGTTTCTGCGATCAGACTGCGCAGTGAAGCATCGGCCTCAAAAGTCTTCTTACCCATCAGTGGAATCTCAGCCGGTTCATACCCAAATCCTGTTGCATCCATATCATGCTGCAGTGCATCTGTTGAAACAACAATGTCACCAATATTAATCTCCGCTCTCAGGCTGCCAGCCACACCTGTATTGATCACCGCTTCTACCTGATAGCAATCTGCAAGAATCTGTGTGCAGACAGCAGCATTGACCTTGCCGACACCGCATTTTACAATAACAACCTCTTTGCCGTTTAAAATCCCGACATAGAATTCCATGGAAGCTCTCTTATCAATCTTCTTCACTTCCATTTTCTCTTTCAGGATGCTCACTTCCTGATCCATTGCACCTATAATACCTAACATATTCTGTAATCCTCCAAATTTTCAAACTTTCAATCCTATTTTACTATGAAAGTGCAGGAAGTCAAGAGAACAATCTGGCCATTCAAAAACTGCAAAGACCGCTTTGAATTTGCGCCATTATCTGATATAATGCATTAGAAACCAAATAAAAATACATTAATATTTAAAGTGAGGTTATTTAATTATGAGATACGCTACAAACAGAACATGTTCCCGTGAAATTGATTTTGAAGTTGATAACAACAACATCGTAACAAGCTGTGAATTCATCGGCGGATGTATGGGAAACACACAGGGTGTTGCACGTCTTGTTGTTGGCCGTAGCGTTGACGACGTCATCAAGACACTTGAAGGCATCAACTGCGGTAATCGCGGTACATCATGTCCGGATCAGCTTGCTCAGGCCTTAAAGGCTTACAAAGCCAGCCATCAGGCATAATTTGTAACTGTTCAGAGCCAAGCGGATTTATGTTCAAAAGTGCGAAGCATGCTTGCATGAATGAACACTCTTGAACATAAATCCATTTGACGGATACGCCACACCGACAAAATGCGAAGCATTTGGAGGTTAGCTCTGAACAGTTACCATAATTTTATAAATTTCATCACAAAGGAGCCGTGAATTATGAAAAAAATAGTTTTAACAGGCGGTGGAACGGCCGGTCATGTTACACCTAATATTGCTCTGATGCCGGAGCTGAAAAACCGCGGCTACGATATTTCCTATATCGGGTCTTATGAAGGCATGGAAAAAGGCATGATCATGGAGACAAAGACACCCTATTACGGAATTGCCACCGGTAAGCTCCGCCGATATTTCGACCTAAAGAACTTTACTGATCCCTTTAGAATCATCAAAGGTTATTTCGAGGCACGTTCCCGATTGAAGAAGATTCATCCGGATGTAGTCTTTTCAAAAGGCGGATTTGTTGCCGTTCCTGTTGTCCGCGCTGCACATGCCCTGAAGATTCCTGTGATCATTCACGAATCCGACATGACACCCGGCCTGGCCAACAAACTCTGTATCCCTGTTGCCTCCAAAGTTTGCTGCAATTTTCCGGAGACGCTTAAGTATCTGCCTTCCGATAAGGCTGTTCTCTCCGGTTCTCCCATCAGAAGTGAACTCTTTGAAGGTGACCGCAGCCGCGGACTTCATTTCTGTGGCCTGACATCTGATAAACCGGTTATCCTGATTATGGGTGGGAGCCTTGGTGCCGTTGCTGTCAATGAAGCAGTTCGCGCTGTACTTCCGGAATTATTAAAAGATTTTCAGGTGATCCATTTATGCGGCAAAGGCAAAACTGACAAATCGCTCAACAATGTGACCGGTTATGTGCAGTATGAATTCATCAAAGAAGAACTTCGCGATCTTCTTGCTGCTGCAGATCTCATTATATCCCGTGCAGGTGCCAATGCCATATGTGAAATTCTCGCACTCCGCAAACCGAATATTCTGATTCCTCTGCCAGCCGCTGCCAGCAGAGGCGACCAGATTCTGAATGCAGAATCTTTCCAGAAACAGGGCTTTAGTTATCTTCTCCCTGAAGAAGAGATTACAAACGAGAAATTCCTTGACACAATTCATCAGGTCTACTCCGACCGTGAGAATTATCAGAAGCAAATGGCATCAAGTCAGCAAAATCAGGCAATTCCAATTATCGCTGATCTGATCGATCAGTTAGCCTCTGTCTGATCCTGAATACCGAATCTAAAAAGCACGACAGAAATGATCAGTCACTGTTTATTCCTGATTATCATTTCCTCTGTCGTGCTTTTGCTTATATCTAATGATTCATTTTTATTTAATGGATTGCCTGACCAATCTTCTCTGCCAGTTGTGCCTGTACTTCAGGATCTGAAGTATGCGGCTCCCATCCGATTACCTGACCATCATCCTTGTACCTCGGAATGATATGCATATGAAAATGGAACACAGTCTGGCCTGCTGCTTCGCCGTTGTTCTGTACAATATTCACACCATCGCAATTCAAAGTTTCTTTCATGGCAGATGCCACTTTCTTAGCAAGAACAATCAAATCTCTTAATATGTTTTCATCAATCTCAAAAATATTAGCATAATGCTGTTTAGGCAAAATCAGGGCATGTCCCTTTGTTGCCGGTGACAGATCCAACAGTACTCTGAACTGTTCATCCTCGTATACCGTCGATGAAGGGATATCACCACCTGCTATTTTGCAAAAAATACAATCTCTGTCGATCATCTTGATTACCTCCTGATGTTTTTGCATTTTCAATGCTCTTAATCTCCATTTTACCACGACTGAAAAATCTTAACAGCTTTTTTTTAATTTTCTGTCACAAAAAAGCGGAAACAGGCTTTTATTATTATAGATATTTTTTCCTTATTTTTTTAATCATCACAAAGGAGGTTTTCAGATGACTTACGATTCCACCAGAGGCAATGCTTCACTTCGACATGAAATTAATAATTCTCTGACACTGATTTCCAGCCGGCTTCAGCTGCTTGCAGCCCGATACGTTTTCTTGAAAGAGGATTCAGACTTCACTGAAATCCAGAATGATCTTTCAGATATCCAACGTCTGCTAAATTACGACCGGACTGCACGTCAGCCCCAACTGACACTATGCAGTCTGCAGCCTCTGCTTAATGAGCTTTATACATCCTTTTTGCCCGTTCTGCACGCACAGCATATTGCCTTATATCTTCACATTGCTCCCAATCTGCCTGCCATACGGGCTGATCTGTCACTGATTCGACAGGCACTCATTAATCTTCTGAAAAATGCAGCCGAAGCTTCGCCTGACGGCGGTCAAATTACCTTATCTGCTTCCTCCGACGACTGCAATCATATTGTGCTTTCTGTGAGTGACACCGGCAACGGCATGACACCCGAACAGCAGGCCCACATTTTTGAGCCTTTTGTGTCCTATAAGACAGGCGGCACCGGGCTTGGACTTGCAATCGTTCAATCCATCGTTTCTGCCCATCACGGTCACCTGTCTGTAAAATCCCTACCAGGTTCCGGCAGCTCGTTTTGTATTCTGCTTCCGATACCGCTTTCTCCTGTAGAGAAGTCCGCCCAATAAAGCACCGATCACAAAACCACTGATATGTGCCATATTATCAATACCTGCACTCATCACACCATGATAAATCGAGAATCCGGCAAACAACATCAACTGACGACTATTTAAATCTTCCAGTTGTCCTCTGTTTCTTATAACAATAACCAAAAGTGCACCGACAACACCAAAAATAGCCCCGGAAGCACCTCCCGATACACTGTATTCATCTTTCATCATACTCCAGACTGCTGACACTGCACTTGATCCCACACCGGCTGCCAGATAAACAATTAAATACTTAATCTTCCCAAGTGCTCTCTCAAGATTATCACCAATATAGGCCAATACAAGCATATTATTCAACAAGTGATTGATTCCAAAATGAATAAATGTACATGTCAGCAGTCTGTAATACTCATGTTCCTCAATGATTGCCGGCCAGAAACTGGCACCATGATTATACATAAATCGGACATCTGTTGTATCTCCCAGAAAACTGAGTCCCGCAAATACCAGTACATTAATCACAATAATCAATGTATTCACAGGTGACATCTGCCATAAAACGTTTCTTCTATATCCTCGATCATATTGCTGCATACTTTCCTCCATCATTGATTGCCTGAATTTTCAGATGATATAGAAGAATCATACCATATTCGCTTACAATTGTCGAATACTCATCGGGCAGTTGTTTTCCCCTTACGATATACAAACAAGCAGACGCCGATCAGCAGCAGCAGAGCGGCTGCCAAAAGCAGAATGTCAAATAAGACCAATCCATCACCGCCTGTCATCGGTAATACTAAATTTCCTGCATTTGATATCTCAAAAATTCTGTCATACAATTTAAATACCTGCTGATTTTCATCATAGACCAGCTGACTTTTATCAATTTTTAGTTTTTCAACGTCCTGCTCTGTTAATACCATCGGCAGCACGATTTCCATTGGTTCTTTCAGCAGCTGCTGTCCGTTTCCTGTTTTTTCTTCCTTTAACCAGTATTTTCCCGGAAGCAGCTCCGAAAATATTATCCTGCCATCTTGACTCGTCTGACCTTCCAGGATTTTCTGTCGACTTTCATCGTACAGACCAAATATCACATTCTCCAACGGCTTTTCATCTGCGGAGGATTTCATAATCTGTATACTACATTTATGCAATTCATTTGTCACCCTGAAAACAGGATTACTGTATTTCAATCCGTCTTCTCCCAAAAACGATGCACTTTCACCGTCATCTGCCAGATTGATGATAACTGATTCCCCAGGGTAATTGTTCAGCCGTCTTCCATCAGCATCATCGACATACCCCTGCAGCAAATAGCCTTCTGCTGCCTTTGTTTCTCGAATTGCAATTGTTCCAAGAGGCAGTACCGCCTTCCCCATCCTATCCCTGAAAAGTTCGTCACTCTTTTCTGCAATCAAATATGTATCCTCTAATTCCGCCTTATACGAAGTGTTCTGACCATCAAATGTTTTTTTCACAGCAACAACCCAGGTCTTTAATGGTACCTTATCGGAAATGTTTTCCTTTGTTACCCCTGTTTCTCTGTAATAATCAATGGTAAATTCCGCTCCTGTTAATGGAATTGTATCAGATACTGATGCACCATCCAATGCTGATTTTTCAATTCGAAACTGTCCCCAGCTGATGATTGGCTCATCTGTCAATGTTATCACGGTTGTCTCACCCTCATTTATCATTACTTCATGAACAGCATCATCTGTTCTATACCCGGACGGCTTCTTTCTCTCTTTGACATAGTATGTTCCCGCAGCAAGTGATGTCAGTGTATTGGACCATCCACTTTCACCCGTGATCAGATCACCCACACTATTGGTACAGTTTCTATCTGTATAAACCCCATATTCTGCATTTAACAGTGTATAACAGGGATTCCCACCTGTAAGCGCCTCATCAGATGACTTCTTAAGCAGCTGCAGATGACCGCTATTTAATGTATTGGTGAACGTAAACTTCCAATGACGCGTCCCGGCTGTACTCTCTGTTGTCCCCGCTGTATAACCCGCTGTCTCTCGCTCTGTAAACATATAATAAATATGTCCGCCTGCGGAATCTTTCTGCGGAAGATCTGAAACTGTAAACTGCCATTCATTTTCCGCATTTAATATGACCGTTTTTACAAGCACAGCTTTATCCCCTTTACTTTGGCCACGATACAAATCTACCATCAGTTCTGATGGCCTTTTCCCATAAATATTATCACTGTCATTCCATACTTTTTCAGCCGTCATCGTTACAGACTGCGCTGTTATCTTCAGATAGGTATTCAACTCTGCCGTTTCCGGCTCTTTGTAAGTTCCAATTTGCTGATAACCGCTTATTGTCTGGTCTGACCACACAGTCACAGCTTTCTCCGCTTTGAAGGATTTCTTTGACAACTTTATCACCCCCGCAGATGTGATTGGTACTGATGAATATAAATTAAGTGTATTTCCCGTCTTTTGGGCTGTTACACCATTCGGCACTTCACTGACATCATACATGGATAAAACGTTATTCGTATCCGTCAGTTTGAGAACATATTGGTTTGTTTGAAAGTCATACCCCATATTCCTGACCTGAGCACTGTTCTCACTTCGATAAGTAAAAGAAGGCACTGTACCAAATGTCTGCATTTTACTATATATCGTTTTAAAATAGTCATAGGAACTTCCGACAGGGCTCTGATCCGATTTATCACAGATTTTCTTTGCTGCATTGATTGCCTTTGTATTCAATTGAAAAGCATATGTATTCGCATCATACGTATACCAGCCTCTTTCAATCATCCATATCATCACCTGCGTTGCTGTATATTTTCCTTTATCGCTATCCCCCGGAACAGTTTTTTTATCCGGATTCCAACCAGAAAAACGAAAACCATAATATAAAGCCAGACCTGTCAGTCTCTTTTTATTCGAATCTGTCAAATATGACGCTGTATCCGCATATTCATGGCCACCCTTCAAATCAGCATTATGATGGACACAGTAAGCCGTTTTCCAGGTATTTCCCACCTTAAGCATAATACAGCCGACATGATCCAGGTCACGTCCATCCTCAAGAATATTTCCAAAACCTGCTCCCTGATGAATCGCCCAATATGTATAATCAATTTTACCTTTTGTCACCGCACGTGCGCTGTATTCATTCACTTCCGAGAAAACTTCTCCATCATACACATAGGAATCTTCAATCCCTGTTTCTGTTTCCACATCGTTTTCCGTAAATGTTTCACCGGCTATGCCTTCAGATTCTTCCTGTATCTGACTTTCCCTGTCCTCACTTTCCCGAATCACCCTTTCTGTCTCTGTATCTTCTGTATCCATCCGTTCTCCTTCGATTCCATCTGACGCCCAAACAACCATGGAAAAAACAAAAATGAGAAAAACCAAAAAAGTCAATATTCCTGTTCTTTTCTTTCTTCGCAATCTATGTCTGCCTCCTTTTCCTCCACATATCTTTTATTTTCATGGCTGCCATTATCAAAAACAAAATAATTGCACATAACCATCTAAAATATTTTTCTTTCTGAATATCTTTTGATGATAACGAATAAATCTGTCCATCCGAAGCAACAATATGATCTTTATAAGCATAAGATACTTCCTTCTTACGGTCATCCTTCTCTGCGTCCTTAACTCTGCTGCAATAAACTAGATATCTATATTTTCCATTCGAACCATACGGATGACAGGTCAACAATGTCACCATATCCTTTCCGGGCCGAATTTTTACTGCATCTACATCATTTGGCGTTACAATATCGATTTTCTCCACTTCATAGACTAATTCTTCCCATGAATTTTTAATATATATCCGATTACCCGCAGATAGGCATTCTATATCCTTAAAAAATGTCTTACTTCTGTTATATCCTCTGTGTCCGGCAATCACACAATTTGTATCCTCTCCGCCAATTGGAAGCGATGTATCTTTCATCACGGCCACGCCCTCCGACATATGCTCTGATGTTGCACCCGCATAAATCGGAAAATCCTGATTCAAAGCAGGTATCTCGAGAACCCCGATCATTTCATTTTTAAAGTTCTCCATTGCCCCATCCTCGCCTAAATTGTCGAGTCCTTTCTGCTGCTCACGATAAATTGTCTGATTGTAGGTAACCATTTTTTGATACAGCGCACTTTCCTCCTGATGTTGTTTCTGCGTTTCTTCTGATTTTTCATAGGTCTGAATCACAATCTGCATCTTCACTTTCTGAGCGGTCTGCATAAGTTCAGGTGATATAAATAGAAATGTTCCTGATATCATCAGACAAATGCCTGCAATTTTTAAAATATCCTGTGAAAAAAGCAGAATAATACCTATAATCAAAAGACCTCCTATCAAAGCTGCGTATTGATATCGTTTCTGCCATTGTGAATCTCTGCTGTGTTCGGTCTTCTCACCCGGAGCCTCAACATCTGCAAAACCTTCTTCCATTCTCCTCCCATGTACCAGAAGTCTATGGGTATTAATTCCATATGGTGTACACGTTACCAACGTTGCTCTATCCTCACCTTTTATGATTTGCAGACCATCTGTATCATCCGGAAGGACCGTTTCAACATCAAACACCTGATATTTTAAACACGTTCCCAGCACATAAATGCAGAATACATCCCCCTCTTCAATTTCATTTAAATCACTGAGCAGCCTGGCCTGATCAAGCCCTGTATGCCCGGTTAAAACTGTATGCGTGTCTTGACCGCCTACCGGAAGCGACGTGCCTTCCAGATGTCCGACCCCTTTACTCAAGACCTGTGATGACGTTCCATGGTATATCGGCAATACAACATTGATTTTTGGAATTTCGATATAAGCCATCACATCCGAGCCGCCTGTACTCAGTAATTGATCATACATCAGATCATTGGCCTCACCCTTTTTCGTCTGAAACGGATCTGTCAATTTTTCCTGGCTGCCGGCCAAATACTCATTATAGCGCTGTGCCTGCTCAAGCATCTCCTGATGTTGACTTTCTTCCAACGCCATTGAGGCACGCTCATAGGTCGAAATAACAGAAGCTGTTCTATTCTGAAAAATATATTCACTGCAATAAGGATAAAGCATACATAATAGACCTGCCGCAATACACAAATACGGTACCCATTCAAATCGTTTTCTGTTCTTTCGTCCCATAACGCATCTCTAAGCCTGCTGTCTCTTCTTTCTTGTCAATACAAATCCCAATCCGATTGCAATTGCCCCGATAATGGTTGCCGCATATAAACCTGTACCGCCTGTCTGCGGCAATAAAAACGTTTTACTGTTCAGGATGTTCAGATTCACACGTGCATTAACGGATCCATCTGCATCACTCATTGCTGCATCAATACCATCTACAGAGGCTGATGCACTGATCTTATCCCCCTCATACATATCTGTTTTGCCAATTGTCCGACCATTGGCATTTTCCAGCCGCTGAACACCTTTGCTTTCAGAAACATTGACACCCTCTGCATCCACAATTCCGCCGTTATAGTTTTTATTGATCGCCTGCCCTGCATCCGTCGCAGCCTCAAGACCTGTTGTCCCGGCCACTGACGGAATAATGGTCTCTGTTGTACTATTGATTGTGATCATAATGCCTTCTTTAAGAATACTGTAACCGTTATCAGTTGAACACTCCGTCAACTGGTAGTTATCACCTTCAATGCCATTGATCAGCAGTTTTCCGGATTCTGCCGGTCTGAAAATTGTTGCCTGCTCCTTCATGTTTGTTTTGCCCGTCACATAATATGTGCCGCCCGCAGCTTCTTCAGCCACAACATAGACCTGATTGTCCTTATTAAAAAGTGTAAAAGCCGCCTTTGCCGCATTTCCTTTGCCATCTGAGAAAGTCTTATTTAAATTTAAACCAAAGGCATAAACCACACATCGATCTTCCAATGTATTAAAGTATTTCTCGGACGTACGCTTCCAGGTCAGTACAGCATCATTCTCATTTCCATCATCTCCCAGTACAGTTGTATTGTCAGAATTGACTTTTGCTGTATAATAGACCACCATATAATAATCAGAAAAGCCCTGTTCCGGATGATTCATCTTCTCCAGGCCTTTATCCGTCATAGAAATAGTCAGCACCGTCTGTCCGCTTTTTCCATCTTTCAATGCACTCTGCGTAAATTCATTAGTTGTCCAAATTGCCTCTGCCTTTTCTGTTTTGTTGTTTATCGCATCTTCCTCATGGCTGTATAAAGCTATTTTGACATCCTTATTGTAGGTAAGTCCCTTTGACAATGTATCTTTAAATGTATACATTTTCAGCCATGTTGCCTGACTTGTGATATGTGGTATTTTTGACACAAGCAGATAATCCAGAACATCCCCTTCTGATACGGTTTCTGTTGAATCATAACCACCGTCCCCACCGCAGTCAGGGCTTTGTCTAACCAGCTTATCCAATGTAGGATTGCCTGTCTGATTTTTCGGATAGCATACCGCATCATAAAGCCATTTTTCTCCGCCTTTTTCATCATTCCAATCACCGCCTTCATTGGTAAATGGCAATGATACCAGCCAAGGATTACAGGTTGCCGTCACCTGTTCAGGCACTTTTGTTTCCGCGATCAAATACAATCCCGTCTGCAGTTTATCCGCATAGGTGTATCCAAACTGATCTGTTAAGGTCATTTTCTCTGACTTCTCAGATGTGCTTAAATAATTTTCAAGTGCACTCTTCGTTTTAATATTCTCATTTTCAAGTCCATTTTTTAATGCATCATTCAATTGCTGACTCGTATAATGCCATACGCCTGTATGCAGACATTGCGAAGAAACATTTTCATCCGACATAGAAACAGCATCTACCTCTTTTAAACCCAGTATACGACGCAGTTCTTCCGGTATCTCATAGACCAGTTTCACAGCGGCTCCTCCATTATAACTATACGTCTCTATATCCCCGCATCGCAAATATGAAAATTCCACACCCTCAACTGCATACGGTGACATTATCTCCTGTAGTGCCGGATCCGCCTCACCGGTTGCCTGATGACTGCCTTCCGTATATACCCCCGCCGCTTCTGCTGATGTCATATCATATTTATAAATAGCAATAGACCCTTTTTTCGTAATATCAATAACGTCTGACGCTTCCAGTGCATCTTCTGCTGCCCCTGATTCTTTTTCCTGAGCATATGCAGATGCTGTACAAGACAGCATCAACGCTGCTGCGATCAACGATGTTCCTGCTTTTTTTAATAAATGTCTTTTTCTCATGATAATCCCCCTCTGCCTTTCAGTCTTCGCCTCAATCAGCAAAACATATAGCGAACACCTGCAAATTCAATAATATCTTCAGCCATCAACCTTCTTTTCTCATTTTTCTTCAGTTCTTCTCCATTGATTCGTGTTCCATTTGTCGAATTCAGATCCATTAAATAAATGCCTTTCTCTGTTTTTTCAATCCTTGCATGCTTCCTGCTTATTCCTCTGACAGGAATCACATATATATCTTCCGCCTGCAGACTGCCAACCATACAGGGGAATCTGTCCAACACTAAATCCGGCGCAATCTTTTTATCAAGGCTAAGCAGTCTTATCTGATTTTCCGAACGCGATAACAGTATTGTTTTATTCTCATCTGTATTCCAAATATCATCTCCCGTTTCATCCGTAAAAGCATACACACCACCGCCCTCAAACAAGTCATGATGATCCGGATCTCTTTTCTCCACGTTCACTTCTTTCGGACCTGTTCGCCTACTCAATAGACGGTATAATACACTGATTCCTGCCCCGAGTATAAAAACTGCCGTCACCCACTCTGCGGATACTGTCATTCCGGCCGTCTGCAACAGCTTCCCCGTCCAGCCACAAATATAAGAC
Organism: Coprococcus intestinihominis; assembly: GCF_040096555.1. Classification (NCBI taxonomy): domain Bacteria; kingdom Bacillati; phylum Bacillota; class Clostridia; order Lachnospirales; family Lachnospiraceae; genus Coprococcus; species Coprococcus intestinihominis. Next base: position 17,788 of record NZ_JBBMEK010000018.1, read on the forward strand.
ACAACAGCTGCGCCAACCGCAATACCCGACAGAATTTTCCATGCTATTGCTTTCTTCCCCTGTATAAGCTTCTTGCTTGCCGGTTCTTTACTGTCGGCATCGACTTCTTCTCTCTGCTGCCCCTTATCACTTGCTTCTTCAACAAAGGTTTTATTGGTTTCCATATCCAATTCTCCTTGGACATTTTCCTTCTTTTCTTCTCTCAGGAGTTCCTTAAGCCGTCCCGGCAAAAAGTTCTCCTGTTGAACGCTTTTATATAATTCGTAAGCCAGTAAAACACCTTCTCTGTCCTCATGATATGTATTTTCCAACAGCCATGCTGTCAATTCTTTTAACTGTTTCGAAAAATCTTCTTTTCTTCCCGGAATATAGGCCGCTCTCAGATTCTCTTCCGGCATTTCAAGATACATGCATTCCGGCTGCAATAATAAGCCGTCCGGCATCAGAAGATATTCCTCAACGGCCTGATCCAACCCAGCTATAAAACGGATAACACTTTTAATCATTGACCGATCAGCCTGCTTTCTTTCAATATAGCTTCGAAATTCCATCCGTCCGCTGATATCGTAGCAGTAATTTTTTCTATCATTCAATCTCTGTACCTGAAAGGGAAGAAGCACTTGTGCACTCTGATTGCTCATCATCTTTTCTTCATCTTCGTTTTCCCCCCATTCCTCACTGCTGATCACCATATATGTATGAAAAGCATCCCCGCTATAAGCTATTTCCATGCACTCACCTTCTCATTTTACTGTTCTCTTTTTAATGCCGCCAACACCCTGTCTCTTGTATAATCTACCCTTATCGCATCCGCTTCCTGTCTGGTCTTCAGCACACCTCCTGTCCAGCTTTGTATGCCGGGTACAGGGATCTTCAATTCTCCCTGAAGAACCAAATGCGCACGGGACTGATGATCCACCCAGTCCGCCGCCTGCTGCAATATGCTCTTTCCGGATCCATCCAGCAAAACCGACATCATAAACACCGGCATATCTTCCTCTGTCTCACGATGCCATAATTCTGCTTCTGTCCGCCGATACCCCTCATTTTGCATTACAATATAATCATGCATAAAGAAAAAGCTATAGCATAGACCTGCAAGAATAAAGATTACCATCGGCATAAGCAATGATGCCTCAACTGTCATACTCCCCTCAACCTTCCTCATAAAGACCTTCCTTTCATCGCCCGAAAAACAAAAAAAGCAGTACAGCCATAAACAAAAAAGGAATGAACGGGAAAGCTCTGTTTTTTCCACTTTTTCTTACAACCATCAACCAAAGTCCATAACCGGCGCTTAGAAAACACGCCTGAGAAAACAGAAGCAATATCTCATACCAGCCGATCAGCATCCCCATTGCTGCGACAACAATGCCGTCCCCTTCTCCGATTTTTCCATTTGTCCATCGACTCATCATAACCATCATCATTCCGGGAATCCATCCTGTTAAAACTGAAAAAAGTGTTATTTTTCCCCTTACAATACCAATTCCCATCAGTATCAAAGTGCAAATAAGCACTGGTCCTATATAAAATCTGCTTTTTCTTATATCCGCTATCAATGGATATAGCAGCAATATCATGCACGCACTAAGCATCTCCACCTCCACTCACTCCACATCGTGAACATGGCCGAAGGCCGCTTTGCTCTGCCTCCTTCTGGCTCATGCCATCCATTGTTCGTTTCAACCCGCTGCAATGGCGATCCGTATGCCAGGCGGTTCCCATATCGGTAATAAAAACTGTCTGGTTTTTATCACTTACATGTCCGCATCTCTCACATTGCACATAACGCGCTCCGTATTGATTTCTTAAATGCTGAACCGATGACATCGAACAGGCATGAATGGACAAAGCAAGATACGTACATGATAAATCTCTATGATAAACAGAACCATTTTCAGCCACATAAACCTGTCCTGACTGTCCATATTCACCTGCACCGCTGTACATTTCCGCAGATTCCCCTGTCCACGGCCGTATATAAACGGTTTCCACAGTCCAAATTGTTCGTGACGGCAGCAAATATCCGGGCATTCTTATACCAAATCGGATGGACAGCTTTATCAGACGCCCTTGTTCAGACGATTCTGCCCTCGGAATAAGACCTGCATATCCGCCTGCTATATCATCTCTGTCTATACCGCTCCCGCCTATTTCCGAATAAAACAGCTGATATAAGGTTCCCTGATCCACACCTTTTTCAGATCGACTGTACGCAGCTATTTTTCTTCCTGTCATACATAAATAATGATTCACCTGACTGCAGACAGACATCGCATGAAACAAACCTGATAATAAAAGCATGGCACTTAGAAATATCGGCAGGACCAGCGCCGCCTCCACAGTCAGACTGCCCGCAAAGGAGGCGAAGGAGACTGCTCTTTTTTTACTGTTATCTGTTTCTCCGATTGCCTTTTTATTTTTTAAATATTTCTTCCACTGAACACCTTTTTTTAAAATTGGGGTTGGGATCGCGCATTTGACTGCATTATATATTTTTTTAAAGTGTCCCGTGTATGAGAAAATAGGTATGTGTGACTTGTAAAAAAAGAGCATTCTTCTTCGCCTCCTTTCCGTAAAATCAATAAGCATATTCTGTATGAAAACGATACTGTATCTTCTGCGGATATTTCCAAAAAAATGGCGTCACATCAATTTTTCCCGAAAAGCTGGCCTTTACGGCACAATTTTTCAATTGAAAGTTTTCATAACCTTTCATCAGCCACACATTGTTCTCTATCAGCTGTGTCATTCTGATGATTTTTTTCTCTGTCGGTGTCAGCATTAAAAACAACATCAGATATTGATGATAATCCCATCCTTTTGTACCTGATTTGAAATATTCAGAGGCTTTTCCGCCGCCTGCGGCAGCATGCAGCAGCTGTTCAACGGACATATTCCATGTATTTCTGTCCTTCATTAAAGGGACTTTGCCGCCCTCTGCCAGCCCTGCACAATCCACGGCCGCCTCTGCCGAAGCCCAGCAGATCATTAATAATAATTTCAGCACCTCTCCCGCTACAGGAATCATTCCTGCTGCAGACAGCCCCTGCACAACCCGCTGAAGATCTGCATCTTTATCCGGGCTTAAATACAGATAAGCCAGATTCAAAATCGTCCGAAGCGTAAAACATGCTGTCACGGCACTTTCCAGATTTTCTCTGTCTGAAGTATGACCAAAGGCAATATACTCTATCTCATAATTCAAAGCGGTATCTTTTGATCTTCCGGAAGGCCGGCTGTTTCGCAATGTTTTAAACTGATCATATATATACATGTTCAGAATCATCTGATCACTCTGATTTTTTACTCCCGACTGTATCTGTGACAAAAGATTCTGACCTTTTACCGCTTCCGCTACTTCTTTATACCGATCAAATCGAACAATGACATTGCTTTTTTTCTCCTCCGAGGTCTGCCATGAGCATCTTGCTGTGCTTATTTTTTGCTTTGAAACCGCCTGATCCCCCATAACAAGTTCCAGAAGACCGCCTTTAAGCCATCTTGTAATTCCGCCTCTCGGATCCTCCATCTGAATCTCTGTGTCCTTTGGCGTATTCCCGTCATCTTTCTTGTTCGCTTCCTGTTCTTCCGCCTCCATTCTTTCTCCCTTTGACTCTAACTGCCTGCAATAATCACCAACGGGTTCGTCTGTATCCATCCCTGACAAATCCGAAAAGAAACGACTCACTTCCTCACTGCCTCTCTGAATTGTCCTCGCCTCTTCGTATAATTTCACCTGCTCCATCAGTGCTTTCCAATCATTATCCTTAAAACCGGTCCATTCATCAACCTCAACTTCCTCAATCGCACCAGCCATCTGAAACAGCCTTTTTGTCTTTCCCTCTCCTGTTATATTTAACTTGAGATAATCATCAAATTTTTCAAGCTGACTGTTCTTTTCGCCATGGTTCACACCGAAAAGACTGTAATAATCCGCCAAAGGCTGTATATACCCTGCAAATACCATCTCCGCAGCCATATCAGCATATCGTTCTCCTTCCGTCCTCAAAATATATAGCCTGTCTGATTCCAGAAGCACTAGAAGAAACGACATCACCAGCATAAAGACAAGGCTAAAATAAACCGTCATAACGCCTTTCTTCATCATATAGAATTACTTTGACTGGTTATTTTCTTAAAAATAGAATTTACAATAGATGTCAGCTGCTGTTTAAATATAATGACCAGTCCGATCAGTACCACCAGAATCAATATCATCTCAACAACACCAACTGCTGTTTCTTCATAAAAGAATCTTCTGCATAAATCTTTCATTCCACACACTCCCCGCTTTACATCGACAAAAATGCCGGCACCATAACAATCAACAACACAATGATCAACAATAACATCATCGGCATCAATAGCTTCGTTCCTGCTGTTTCTCCCAACTGTTTGGCCAGATCTCGCCTCTGCTTTTCAGCCTCAGCCGCTTCCTGCTGCATTAACGCCTGCATGCCTTTACTGCCACGTTTAATATATTGGATCAGCAGCTGAGAAAACTTCTTATACTGCTGCAGTTCCATCCTCTGTCCAAATTCCAGATAAGCCTGTATTTCAGGTACGCCTGACTCCATCTGAATTCTTGTATATTTCATCTCTCTGTACAACCAATCTTCTTTTAAATGACCGCTGTCCAATCGCTCATTATCATCCAATAACCGATTCCAACTTCTCCTTACCGTCATGCCGGCTCCCAACATCAGGATCATTCTGTGAACAAAACCGGGATACGCATACAAAAGCTGTTCATTTCTCTCCTCAAGTCTTTTTTTCAGGTTATTATCCTGATACCATATACAGCCTGCCAAAAACAAAAAGGCTATAAAAAGTATAGTTCCCGCCTGTGACTGTTTCTGATACTTCCACTCAACAACCCGTCCGCCCACAGAATCCGGCAGATGCAGCGTAAGTTTCTCTGACGATCCCTGATCTGCTGCCTGAACGGCCTCCCGAATCTGTTCATCCAACACTTCTTCATCTGATTTCTCCGGTGCAGTCAGGCAGATTTCTTTACTGTAAAATTCCTTTTCCTGATCATAGATGATCACCGCAGTTACCTTTGTCTTTATCGGCAGCTGATACGCTGACAATTCACCCAAGGAACCATCCTGTCGGATCAGATTATAATCTTCCGGCTGCCATTCAATCGTCACATTCTCCCCCGGAAAATCAGATGGAAAAAACAACGGCCGATTCACATGCTGCAGATCGGAGTTATCCCCCTGAAGACATGCATCAATATAAGCTTTCACATCCCGCATCAATGCTTCCCGCTCAGACCGACTGTATTTTCTCGGTTCAACGGTAATTGTCAGCGACTTTTCTTCTGTCACCCCCTCTATCTCTGCAGATACCTGAACATCCCGACTCTTGCCTCCGGCATCATCCCTTTGAAGATTATTACCGCTTAATTCCGGCGTCTGATTCAAAAGACCATAGATCATCATAAATGCCAGGATTGCCAGCATGCCGCCATACCCAACCATCATCTTTCGAATCACATGCTGCCTGATAAACTTCTCCTTTTTCATCCCCGGATAAAGTTTTCCGACGATGTCCTCCGAACACCCTGTCAGCCATCTTGAACAGCTGATTGTATCCGGCAGGTGACACAACAACCAGACAGCTGTTCTCTGCAGCCATCCCATACCTCTTGGCACAGGAAAAATTTTCTTTACTTTATGCCGACGGCACCAGTTTTCTGCCAGAAAAACAGGCAATAATGCCGCACAAAGTAATATTGCACCAAACCAGAAAAACTGCATTTTTCCACCTCCTACACATGAATATCCAAAATCTTATGACCTGTCCAAACAGCTGCCGCATAGACCATCAGTGCTGCTGTCATCACCAGCCTTCCCGTCAACCCAGTGTAGAGAATATTCATATATTCCGACGAGCACATATTCATATAGCATAAAATCCCCGGTGGCACGATCAGCATAATCCGCCATTCTCCCCTTTTTCCTGCCAGAATTGTCTCTATCTCACTGTTAATTTCCATTCGCAAATTCATTGTATCCGCAGTATGACGGATGATAGATGACAGTGAACCGCCGCTTTTTCTTGCTACCGTCAAAACACGCACAAAGTACGCAATATCCTCATCCTCACTTCTCACTGCAAAATCTTCCAGAACACTTTCCAGTGACCGGTTCTGATCAAGATGCATGCAGATTCTTTCAAATTCCGGAAGTAGCACCTGATAACTGCTGTCTGAAGTCTTCATATCACAGCAAGTATCTCTCAGCGCCTTTTCCAGGGTGCCACCTGCAGCCGTACTGCTGTACAGCATGGCCGCCGCATCTTTAAACTCATGCCATAACATCTGCTTCCTGCTTTTCTCCCTCATTCGCCTTTTATACTTTATGTAAAACGGAACGATCATGATCCCCAAAAGACTGGTAACGACGCTTCTGTAACAGAGCCATCCGATCAGACATCCCAAAAGAACGCCCTGTAAACTGTCAGAAATCAACAATTTTTGTTTTTCATTCATCTCTAAATCTCCGCTGACTCAAGGGCCGCTGCATGCAATTTACGCCTGTGCATCAAATGATAGCCTGTTCGCACCAGTTGACCGACAACCCTTTCCGGAATATCACCGTAAGAACTGCTCTCCATCACAAGATTATCCTGCTCATGAAACTCAAATATCGGATTCAAAATATAGGCATCCTCTGTACAGTCCAATACTTCTGCAATCGCCGTCACTCTTCTTGACCTGTCTCTTAATCTTTCCAGCTGCACAATAATGTCAATAGAAGAAGCAATCTGCTTGCGGATTGCCTGAATCGGTATATCCGAGGCAAATAAAGCCATTGTCTCCAGTCTTGACAGCATATCCTGCGGAGAATTGGCATGACCGGTACTCAAAGAGCCATCATGACCGGTATTCAATGCCTTTATATGGACTCCCTATGCTCCCATCATGCATAAATACAATATCTGTACATAATACACAATGTATATAACGTTATTATCTTGCCATTTCGTAGCTACAAAAAAAAGAGAGCCTTTCACAGCCCTCTTTCATATTGACTTTCTCATTCATTTGTCATACTCAACAGTTTTTCAACCAATGTCTCTAAACTTTTTCCCAAAAATGGGACAAAGTCTGGTATTGCACCAAATGTCATCCCAATTATTATCATTCGACCACATTCCCTTGCAGTTTCCAATGCAAATCCATAACTCAAAACACCTGTCAAAATAAATATAATTGATAAAAAGTAAAGCAAAATATTTCCCAACATCATCGGAATTTTTAAAAACCAGCGAATCAATGTCATTACTGCAAGAATCAAAAATAAAAATACTTTTATTATGTACTTAACCAACATTTTTAATCCCTCACTATTTCATCTTACCGGACAGCAAGAATCTTGCCATCCGGACTTCCACTTTTTTGCTATCCAGACTGCAAAATTCTTGCGTTCCGGACTTCCACTTTTTTGCTATCCGGACTGCAAAATTCTTGCGTTCCAATACAGAGCATTATTCTTTCGTGTATATCATTTCTGTCAAAATTATTTCTTCCGCATCATGATAAATTGTATTCATACGCCTTGCCCATTCCATGTTGTCCTGCCTTTTCAATTTCTCTGTAATTCCTTGTTTCTCCATCATTTGTTTTACTAATCGCTCTTCCCTATACCTTGCTTCTGCATCAATCTGATTCAAGTGCTCTACAAGTTTTCCTTGCAGCAACAATATTTGATATTTTGCCTTTCTGTGTTCCTGTAAATAGCTTTTACGAAGCATCCCATATTTCCCATAAGTTGGTTCGGTATCTGTCAGTGTCAATTCCGGTAAATAATGATCACCACATAACACATAAGTAAGTCCATTTTCCTTATCATAAATTTCGTTCTGCATAAAATATTCTCCTTTTCTTCCTATAATTGGTCGTACATCTTCAACAGTGTTCCTTTTTTCATTTGACTATATTTCACCTGTAATTCTTCATATTTTTTCTGAAGATTTTCAAAATCGCTTTTCGGAACACTATCAGATAGTTTCTGTTCTAAACTCTTAATCCGTGCTTCCTGTGCTTTTGCAATAGCATCGCTTTTAGGATTTCGCAATACCTTTCCCTGTTGTTGTTCCTTCAATTCCATCATTACTTGTTTCACATTCGGATTATTATAGAAGAAACCTCTGGAAAGTCCTGTTAGTTTTGTAAGTTCAGCAACAGAAATTTTCACATTTTTTCTATACATTGTTTCAATAGCTGTTATTGCTGTTTCCGTCATTTCCGCACTTTTTTCTTTTGCCAGTGCTACCATTTTATCGTGTTTCTGCATTTTCCTTTTCCCTCCTGTATTGTGCTAATAATTCATTCATTTCATCCCGTACAGCCTTTGTATCCTCCGCCAGTGCTTCGTTTCTTAACCGCCTATAATGTGGTATGGTTCGTGTATCCTTATGCCCCAGCAGCCTTGCAATGCTATCATCATCTAATTTCATTTCTGTAAGTTTCACTCCAAATGTATGTCTAAAACGATGTGTACGAAACTCAAAATAATTTCCATTATCATCCCTGATATCATTTTCATAAATCATGATATTTACATGATATTTCAGCATCGAATCTGTATATAAATTTCCATTATCTTGCAGAAAAATATATGCCGAATCCGGATGCTCGTTTTCAGAAACCTCTATTGCTTTTCTAATCAATTCCGCCAACTGATCGCTGACCGGTCTTTTGTATTTCCTTGTTTTCTGCTGGACAATAGTTATAAAATAATGTCCAGATTTTTCAGATAAGCAATCCCTACGCAATGTCAACGTATCTTCTATTCTTGTACCGAGCATCTGATGTATTATTAAACATCTTCCTAACTGGGGTTTTAATTTTGTTAATGCACTATTAAACCGCCTAATTTCTGCATCTGAATACGCTTCTGGTAATGCATTGTCATATGCTCTGCAATCACTGGACAGAAAAAGGTTGCATAAATTTTCTATTTCCAGTTCCCTTCCAATTTCATCCAACAGATTATCCAAAACCGACAATTCTGTCGTGTAACTGACCGATGTAAGACCGGTATCAGTCTTTATATAAACCAGATAATCCTCTATC
>NZ_JBBMEK010000019.1:0-25987 GCF_040096555.1 Coprococcus intestinihominis
CCGATCTCAGTGTTTTGTACTGCCTTATGTACCGCTGCTAGGTGCTGGCAGCGAGAGCGGGCCTGTATGGGATAAGCTCCTTTTAAAGTTCGTTGTTGATAAATATGGAAGCGCTCCATCAATTATTCAGCCGTACGAAGCGTTTTATTCGTCGGCAGAGAACTGGTACACGGTTGTATAGCGATATTCTTTTCTAGGCTTCAGTACCGGTGACGGGAATTCAGGATGGTTGAGCGCATCAGGGTAGAACTGTGTCTCAATAGCGATGCCGTCATAGTGATGGTAATCTGTACCGGCTTTGCCTTCTGATTCGGAGATGAAGTTGCCGGTGTAGATCTGAACACCGGGCATATCTGTACTGACATACATCTTAAGTCGTGTCTTTGGGGACATGAGTGTGCAGCATGGACGCATGCCTTCGCCGTCAATGCAGAAGTTGTGGTCATAGCCACCGGCCAGTTTCAACTGTGGATGATCGGCGTTGATATCCTGACCAAGGGTTTTGCCTTTACGGAAGTCAAAAGGTGTATTCTCAACGTCTAAAAGCTTTCCAGTTGGAATCAGATGTTCATCAACCTCTGTGAAAGAAGAAGCGTAGAGTTCTAGTGTATGATCCAGAATAGAGCCGGCATCTTCTCCGGAAAGGTTAAAATAAGTATGGTTTGTGATGCTGGCAATGGTATCCAGTGTCTCAGAGTTGTTCCAGCCTGTGTAGTTCATAACAAAATTGTCACAGTCATCAAATGTATAGCTGACGATGAACATAAATTCACCGGGATAACCTTCTTCGCCGTCAGGTGAGATACGGCCGAAAGTAACGGTATCATCACTGTCGATCTTGGCTTTGAACATTTGCTTGTCAAAACCTTTCAAACCGCCATGGAGATGGTTCTCACCCTCATTGGCTGCCAGTGTATAAGTCTGGCCATTCAGAGAAAAACTGCTTCCGCCGATGCGGTTGCCCACGCGGCCGATACAGGCCCCCATGAAGTCTGTGTGTTCTTCGTATTCTGCAACTGTATTGTAACCGAGACAGCAGTCGATAACTTCACCCTCGGCGTCTACAATATTGATAGACTGAACAGTGGCACCATAATCCATAATGGAAACGGAGTTGCCCATTTTGTTGGTAATCGTATATAATGTGACAGGCTCACCATCTTTGGTTTTGCCGAATTTGCGGCGTGTAACGCTCATTTCTTTCACCTCATCTTATTCGTCATTACAAAATAGTTCCTTGATTATTATCAAAAAAATTTTGCAAATGCGTGATATATTCAGTAAATAGTATAATACATTTTGAGGTAAAAATCCAGTTTATTCGTCTTTGAATTGGCGCCCTGTATTGTCCATATGATATTTTCCTGTGTAGATTAGCTGGGAGATTGGGACGATTTCATACCCTTTGTCCTGAAGACCTGTGATAACACGCTCCAATGCGTCTTTTGTGTATTTGGCACCATTATGCATCAGGATGATAGCGCCGTCTCCAAGCGCTTTGTGGTTTAATATGGTGTCCACGATGCTGTCAGCGCCGTAGTCTTTCCAGTCCAGACTATCGACAGACCATTGGATCACATGGTAGCCGAGAGCGTTGGCAGATTCGATCAATGTGTTGTTGTAGTCACCGTAAGGAGGCCTGAAAAGAGTCATTTCTGTTCCGGTGAGTTCTTTGACTTTATCGTGAGGTTTTTGAATTTCAGCGAGACATTCATCGGAAGAGAGCTGAGACATCTGTTTGTGATTTTCGGAATGATTTCCAAGATCATGACCTGCTGCAGCGATTTTCTTTACATCTTCGGGATAAGATTCAATCCAGCCTCCGGTCATAAAAAATGTGGTTTTGACATTGTATTTGTCGAGAATGGAAAGCAGGGTTTCGGTATCTTCATTGCCCCAGGCCGCGTCAAAGGAAATAGCTACCTGAGGTTTGTCGGTGTTCACACAGTAAATGGGCAATTTGCGTTCAAACCTTGCGAAGACGGGAAGTGAGGAAAGGGATGGCTTGAAAAAGTGAAAGACAGCCAGAGAGAGGAGCAGAAGCGTGCAGACTGTGCAGCCTGTTTTCAGAAAGAGTGAAAGGGAGTGTTTCATGGCATAAAGTCTCCATGATCATTTTAGAATAGTATATGATGTCAAAAAAGCCGGTATGCATAAAGCATACCGGCTAAAAGAATTCATACTGTTATGTATGGCTTATTATTTAGCAAGACCCATGATCTCATCTTTGAAGATTCTTTCATCCATAACCTTAACATCTTTGATGATAGGTTTGAAGTCCATATGAGCAAGGATATCTTTCTCAATATCAACACCAGGAGCAACTTCGATCAGTTCGATGCCTTCTTTTGTAAGCTGGAATACACAGCATTCTGTTACATAGAGGACCTTCTGACCTGTCTTGTTAGCGAAGTCAGCTGAGAAAGTGATTTGTTCAACATTCTCAAGGAATTTGTTCTTGCCTTTAACTGTGAATGTACCACAGAATACAACAACTGGTGTGTTCTGTGTGATGTTGATGAAACCACCACAGCCAGCGATTCTAGGACCGAACTTGGAAACGTTGATGTTACCAAATTTATCACACTGAGCAAGACCGAGGAAAGCGATATCAAGACCACCACCATCGTAGAAGTCGAACTGGAAGCTCTGATGAAGGATTGTATCAGGGTTAGTTGTAACACCGAAGTCACCGCCTGAAGCAGGAACGCCACCGATTGTACCGGACTCAGTTGTAAGAACCATGCCTTCGATACCTTCTTCAGCTACGATATTAGCAACACCTTCCGGCATACCGATACCAAGGTTAACAACAGCGCCAGCTTTAAGTTCCATTGCACAACGACGAGCGATGATCTTACGAGCGCTCATTGGCATTGGCTCCATTGCAGACATAGGAATTCTCTTCTCGCCTGAGAAAGCTTCGTTGTGGTAAGAACCATTTGTCTGTTTAGCACAGTCGCTGTCAACAAGAACGATTGCTTCGATATAGATACCAGGAACTTGAACAAAACGTGTATCAAGAGAACCATATTCAACATAGTGGCTCTTTTCAACAGTAACAATAACCTTACCGCCTGTTGTATAAGCTGCCTGAGCGATTGGAAGGATATCAGCAAGAGTACCTTCTTCTTCAAGAGAACAGTTACCCTGTGTATCAACATAAGATGCATGGATAAGTGCTACATCGATAGGAAAGCTAGGATAGAACAGTTTTTCTTCGCCGTTGAAGTTGACTTTCTTAACATAGCTGCCTTCTTCACGTGCTTTATCATTCAGCATACCGCCTTCAACATCAGGGTCAACGAATGTGTTAAGACCTACATGAGTTAAAAGACCAGGTCTGCCTGCTGCGATCTCACGGAATAATTCAGAGAGACAACCCTGTGGCATGTTATATGCAGCAACTTTATTTTCAAGAGCGAGCTTCTGAATTCTAGGAGCCAGTCCATAATGTCCGGCGATGACCTTCTTAAGAAGACCTTCTTCGCCAAGGTGGTTAACCTGACCTACATTGTTGCCTTCTGCATCTTTACCGCCGCCCTGTCCAGCTGCATGTACAAGTGTGAGGTCTCTTGGTGTACCTTCTTCAAGGAATGATTTCTGGATCGCTCTCATCATGCCCTCTGGCTGTACTGCACCAACAAAACCATTAGTAGCGATTGTCATACCGTCTTTGATATAGGCTTTTACTGCCTCTTCGGCTGTCATTAATTTTGCCATTTTAAAGTTCCTCCTTTTTATCTGTATCAATTACATGCGTAACAGATACCTATCTGCTCTTCTATTATAATGTAAATTAGTACAATTTGTAAATACGTCTTTTTTGATAAAATGGAATAGACTCATGCCGAATATGAATATTATCAATAAAAACATCCAAAAGAGAGAGTTGAAATATGTTGACAATAACTAAAAAACAGGGGTTGACAAAAAATAAACAACTTTCAAAAATGGTGAAAAATACTAAGAACAAGCAAAGATTATGTATGAATAATATGATATATGACGAATTATTAGTATGCAAAATAAATTTCAAAATGGGCATGCAGCAGATAAAAGATAGTTAAAACAAGGGCAAATAATGATTATTCCGTCGTTTTATGTGGCAATTTGACGATAAATAGATTATAATAGGAGAGTAAGTGCGTATTATTGTTAAATAAGGGAGGAACTAATGTGGATCTGAAAATGGAAGTTACTCAGACTCTCGGATTATCACAACGAATGATTCAGTCGACAGAAATTCTTCAAATGAGTGCTCAGGAACTGGACACTTATCTCAAAGAACTGGCGGTGGAGAATCCGGTTGTTGATATAGAAGAGAAATTTGATAAGTCAAGGGAATCTGAGCGGGATGCGGAGCTGCAGAAGAAATTGGAATGGCTTGCAAGCAGTGATGAGCAGAATCGTGTCTATTATTCGGAGGAATACAGTAGCGACGATGATGACAACCAGGATATGTGGAATGTCAGTGACAACAGAGGGGAGGATTTGGCGGAGTACCTGATCAGTCAGTTGGTGACCATTCCTTTAACTGATAAGGAGCAGGCAATTGCGGAGTATCTGATCGATCTGCTGGATTCCAGAGGTTATCTGACGGAAGAAACAGATCAGATTGCTGCCCAGTTGGAGACAGAAGAGGATGAAGTAGCCCGGATGCTTCAGATTGTTCAGAGCCTGGAACCGGCCGGTGTGGGCGCAAGGAATCTCAGTGAGTGCCTTTTGATTCAGATGGACCGTCAGAAAATTGAAGATACGATTGCCAGGAAGATTGCGGCGAATTACCTGGAACAGCTTGGCAAGAATCAGCTGCCTCAGATTGCAAGGAAGCTGAAGGTGACGGTGGATGATGTGCTTCAGGCCATGGAAGTGATCCGTGAATTGAATCCGAAGCCGGGTAATAGTTTCAGTTCCAGAGAGAATCTGAAATATATCACACCGGATGTAACGGTTGTGAAGCTGAAGGATTATTATGAGATTTTGCTGAATGAATATATGTATCCGAAGATGTCTATTAATGGATATTACCGCAACATGTTAAAAGCAGGCAATGACAAGGAGACGAAGGATTATGTCACAACAAAGGTGAAACAGGCAGAATGGGTGATGCAGTGTGTTTCACAGAGAAATGTGACGTTGATGAATGTTTCAAAGTGTATTGTGGATGTACAGGAACGTTTCTTTACATATGGTCCGGGGTATCTGAGGCCTTTGAAACTGGCGGATGTGGCTGAGATGGTAGGAATCCATGAATCCACAGTCAGCCGGGCAGTGAAGGACAAGTATCTTCAGTGCTCATGGGGAATTTTCCCGATGAACTATTTCTTTATTGGTGCCATCAGCAAGGCCGGTAATGAGAATGCGGCAACAGCTGATACAGCCAAGAATCTTCTGAAAGAAATCATTACGGATGAGAATCACGAGAAACCGTACAGTGACAGAATTTTGTCTGAGAAGCTGGCGGAGAGAGGTGTTAAGATATCAAGACGTACCGTTGCCAAGTATCGTGAGGCAATGGGAATTAAAGATGCCAGTGGCAGGAAAGTATTTTAAGGCTTTCACTGCCGCTGGCAGTTTTTTTATCTTCATAAAGTTATTGGGCATGTATTGCTTCTTTCTGTTTAAGAATATTCACTTCTTTAACAACAAGATAAATGGACAGCAGAGCTGCAGCCAGATCGGCGCATGGACCGGCGTACATAATACCGTCAATGCCCATGATATACGGCAGCAGGATAATTAAGGGCAGCAGAAAAAGAATCTGTCTTGTCAGTGACAGGATAATACCCTTCTGAGCTTTACCTACAGCTGTAAAGAAGTTGGAGGCAATAGGTTGAAGACAGTTTACAAATGTGAAAAACAGATAGATGCGGAAATATTCTTCAGCAAAGGTAAAATAATCTTCACTGCCGCTGCCGAACAGGCTGATAATCTGTCTGGGCAGGAACTGAAACAGCAGAAAAGAGATGATCGATATCACAAAACCTGCTTTTAAGGCCAGATGCAAAACTTTACGCACCCGTCCGTAATTACCGGCACCATAGTTGTAACTGGCGATTGGCTGCATGCCCTGAGAGATACCGATGATCATGGAGAAAAGCACCATATTAACCTTGGCGATGATGCCGGAACAGGCCAGCGGAATTTCACTTCCGTAAGAGGAAAGTGCACCATAATGACTCAGGGAATTATTCATGACGACCTGTACGATCATCATGGCAATCTGATTAATAAAAGGTGATGCCCCCAACAGAACGATATGCATGATATAATTTACCTTCGGTTTTAATTCACTCAGATGCAGGGGTACTGTTTTGAAATGACACATGTAGCGGATTACAAGAAGTGCCGAGATAATCTGACCGATAATGGTTGCATAAGCTGCACCAGCCATACCCATATGAAAACCGAAGATGAACAATGCATCAAGCACTGTATTGACGATAGCCCCCACCAGATTGCAGATCATTGAGAACTGCGGACTGCCGTCGGCACGGATCAGATGACCGCCGCCAGTGGCAAGAATCAGGAAAGGAAATCCAAGGGAAGTAATGCCGGTATAAGTTCTGGCATAATCAAGAACCTGATCGGTAGCACCAAAAAGCAGAAGCATCGGTGTCAGAAAAAGTCGGACAATGATACAGAGTACAATACCGCAGGAAACAAGCATCAGAAGTGCGTTGCCCATATAGGCAGCGGCTTCTTTTTTTCGTCCGGCTCCCATAGCCAGATTAAAACGGGCGGCACCGCCGATACCAAACATCAGGCTGAAGGCAACGCAAGTGGGGGTCAGAGGAAAGGCGATGTTTGTTGCTGCATTGCCAAGAAGACCAATGCTCTGGCCGATAAACAGCTGGTCGATAATGTTGTAAAGAGAGCTGACCAGCATGGCAATAATACTTGGAACGGCAAATTGGCGCAGCAATTGTCCGATGGGTTTGTCCGCCATCGGGTGAGTAGTTGTTGTCATAAAAGATTCCTCATTTCTTTCAAAAATTTTTGAGCTGCGAAAAATGAGTTTATCCTAACAATGAGCTGTTCATTTGTTCATTGTTTCGGATGGTACTGATTTCGCAGCAATCTATTTGTTGAATAGTAAACTAATTAAAGACAATAGTTAGTATAACATTGGATGTATTTTATGGCAAAGGTAATTTGTGAAAAAAATAGTTATTTTTGAAGATTTTTAAAATACAACATGATTAAAATGACGACGTATTTTAAATATATTTATAGAAAATAGCTATTTTATTATAGAAAATGTCATTTAATACAAAGGAATATTGACAGTTTTATTGAAAAAAAGTATACTATATAAAAATAGGTCATACCTATATAGGTCGTACCAATTTTCCATGACTTAATTAACGGGGATTTTTAGGAAGGAAATAGAACATGAGTGAAGGAAATCTGCTGTCTGAAGAAATTACACAGCGGTTGCTCCATGAGATCAGAGAGGGCTGCTATGCAAATTGCAGAAAGCTGCCGCCGGAGCTGACTTTGGCCAAGGAGATGGGGGTCAGCCGGACACTGATCAGAGATTGCCTTTCCGCTTTGGAAAGGGAAGGATTTATCAGTCGGAAGCATGGCGTGGGAACGATTGTGAATCCGCATATTCTAAACGCAACGACAAGAATGGATCTTGAGAAAGAGTTTCTTGAGATGGTCTCGGATGCCGGTTATGTGTCGGATATGAAGATTGAGCGTATTGACAAGATTCCTGCAGAGAAGGAAGTAGCTGCAAAACTTCATATAGAAGAAGGTGATCTTGTGCTGATTTCGGAACGCCTTGTAACGGCAGATGGACGGCCGGCGATTTACTGTATGGATTATATTGCGGAGGCCAATGCCAAAGAGGGTTATGATATCAAGCTTCTTAAGGAGCCGGTGTTTAAGTTTATTGAACAGTGCTGTGAACAGGAGATTTATATGGATCTGACGGAGATCCGGGCGGTTGCAGCCGGTGAGGATCTGGCAGAGATTTTGAATGTGGACAGGCAGGCACCGCTTTTATATATGGATGAGATTGGATACAGCTTTATGGGAGAACCGCTTTTGTATTCCAGGGAATATTATGTGGACGGTATTCTCAGTCATAAAGTACTGCGAAAGAAGATATAGGAGGAAGTTATGTATACAGCAGCAATTATGAAAACAGAACTGGAGGCTTCAAAAGGCACACGTAAACTGGATATGCGTATTGACAATATCCAGCTGGTGAATGTTTTTACACGGGAGATTTATCCGGCCTCCATCGGTATTTATAATGAAAGAATCGTGGCTGTTGGACGTGTTGAAACAGAGGCGGATCAGGTGATTGACGGCGCGGGCGCTTATGCTGTTCCGGGCCTTATAGATTCTCATATTCATATCGAGACGACGCTTCTGACACCGGAAGCTCTGGGTGAGGTGATTATTCCATGGGGAACAACAACACTTTGTGTGGATGCCATGGAAATTGCCAACGTGGCAGGTATTGACGGTCTGCTGGCAATGATCAAGGATTCAGAGAAGCTGCCTTTCAGACTGCTTCTTGAGATCCCTTCCAGAGTACCTACAGCGCCTGGACTTGAGACAACAGGCGGTGTGCTGGGGGTTGAGGAAGTAACGCAGCTGCTGGAACTGGATGAGGCAGTGAGCCTTGGTGAACTGGATCCTTCCAAAGTCCTTGGTATGAAGGAAGAATATTTAGAAAAGATACTGGCCAGCCTGAACAGACGCAAGATCTGTAATGGCCATGCCATTGGACTGGGTGTGGATGATCTGAATATTTACGCAGCCGGACATCTCAGTGATGACCATGAATCAGTTTATTATGAAGAGCTGTTAGAACGCCTGAGACTTGGTATTATGCCGTTGATCCGTGAAGGCAGCAGTGAACGCAATGTAGATACACTGGTGCCGGGTATTGTGAAGAACAATCTGCCGACAGACAATATGATGTTTTGTACAGATGACAAGCATGTCAACGATATTTTCAAGGAAGGCCATATCAGTTACAATGTGAAGCGTTCCATTGAATTGGGACTGGACCCTGTACAGGCGATTCAGATGGCAACCATCAATGCGGCCAAGCATTTTCGCCTGGAAGACAAAATCGGTTCAGTGGCACCGGGACGTTTCGCCGATATTCTTCTGATTGATGATCTGACAACCATGAAGCCGAAGCTTGTGTTAAAGAGCGGACGTATTGTGGCAGACGAGAATGGTGCCCGTCCGGTGCCTGAGAAAGCTTATCCTGAGAAGTTATTTGATACCGTTCATATTGGTGCAGATTTTTCAGCGGAGAAGTTTATCATCCATTCTGAGGGCAAACGTGCCAAATGCCGTGTCATTGATCTGATCAAGGACCAGATTATTAATAAAGAAATCTTTGAGTGGATGGATGTCAAGGAAGGACAGATTGCAGCGGATGTGGACAGAGATATTCTGAAGCTGGCTGTTGTCGAACGATACGGCAAAAATGGCCGTGTTTCTACAGCTCTGGTGCATGGTTTTGGACTGAAACAGGGAGCTCTGGCAGCTTCGGTTTCTCATGATCATCACAATATTGTTGTGGTGGGAACCAATGACAGGGATATGGCTGTCTGCGTCGAAAAGCTTCAGGAACTTCACGGCGGTTTTGTTTCGGCAGTGGAGGGACAGGTGGTTGACGCACTGGCATTGCCTCTTGGCGGTCTGATGTCCACTCTTCCGGCGAAAACAGTGATGAAGCGGATGGATGAAATGAATGGAGCAGTTGAGAAGATGGGATGCCCGATGAAAGCACCATTTATGTCGTTATCCTTTATTTCTCTTCCGACAGTGCCGGAACTGGGATTGACAGATTTTGGCCTGATTGATGTACTGGGCCATCAGATTATTGATATGATCGTAGAGACGGAGGCGTAACATGGAAAGTTACACGGGAAAAGGCCGGGGCCGCGTGGAAGGCATGGACAAGGCCACCGGCAGAGCGGTGTATGCGGCAGATTATTATGAGGAAAATATGCTGCATCTGGCGATTGTCCGATCAGCGTATGCCCATGCCAGGGTTTTGGATATCGATACATCGAAGGTGCCTGAGACGGCCTGGGTTTTTACAGCGAAAGACATTGTGAAGAACAATGTTCAGGACATTCTGCCGGATCAGCCGCTGTTGGTGGAGGATAAAGCACGATTTCTTGGTGAAGCCATTGCTGTTGTGGCAGCTGAATCCGAAGAAGCAGCAAAGGCAGCTGCGGCAATGGTGCAGGTGACGTACGAACCCCTTCAGGTTGTCACGGATGCATTGATGGCAGCAAAACCCGGCTGTATCCGGGTGCATGACGATACAGAGAATGATGTGATTCGTTTTGATAACGAAAAAGGCAATGTGGCACAGGGGTTTGCTGAGAGTGATTTGATCGTTGAAGATGATTTTTATACGCCGATACAGGACCATGGCTATATGGAGCCGGACGCCTGCATGGCGAAAATTGAGGAGGATGGGCGTCTGCTTGTCTGTTCTTCAACACAGAATGTTTTTCATGATTTGAGAATGGTCTGTGATATTACAGGTCTTACAGAAGATCAGGTACATATTGTAGCAGCCACTGTTGGCGGCGGTTTCGGCGGTAAGGACGGCAGTACCGCACAGCTGTTTACGGCTCTTGCGGCATTTAAGACGAGACGTCCCTGCAAGCTTATTTTCAGTCGTCAGGAATCCCTGGCAACAACCTATAAACGACATGCGGTCTATATGCATGTGAAGATGGGCTTTAAGAAAGACGGAACGATGGTGGCCTTTGACGGCAGCGGTTATCTGGATACAGGTGCTTACGGCGGCCTGGGGCCGGCTGTGTTAAGCCTTTTTTCAGAGCATTTTGCAGGACCGTACAATATTCCGAATGTAAAGATCAGCAGTCATCTCTGCTATACCAATAAACCGGTGGCTCATGCCATGAGAGGTTTTGGGGCACCCCAGGGCGCTTTTGCGACAGAATCCCTGATCAGCAGGGCTTCGAAACTTTTAGGCATTGATCCGTTGGAAATCCGTTACAAGAATGGTATTGAGACAGGCATGTACGGCGGCGTCGGACAGAAAATGCGCCATTTCGTGGACTTTAAAGGGGCACTGAAGCTGATCGAACAGTCTGAACTCTGGCAGGAGAGAAAACACAATACGGACCCATATGTCGGATACGGCATTGCAGGCGGGCACCTAAGCTGCGGTCTCGGCAAGAATATTCCGGATCAGGCAGAGGTGAAGATTGAAGAAGCAGATGGCCATTATACAATTTTCCTTGGTCTGGTAGATATCGGACAGGGAAGCCGGACGGCACTGCAGGCTATGGCGGCGGATGCTCTGGAGACA
The DNA here is from genome assembly GCF_040096555.1 of Coprococcus intestinihominis. Lineage (NCBI taxonomy): Bacteria > Bacillati > Bacillota > Clostridia > Lachnospirales > Lachnospiraceae > Coprococcus > Coprococcus intestinihominis. Next base: position 11,339 of record NZ_JBBMEK010000019.1, read on the forward strand.
GATTTTGACAATGTTTCCCTTGTGATGGCAGATACCGACAGAACATTGGACTGCGGATCTACGGCCGGTTCCCGTTCCACATTTATCGGCGGCAATGCCATGCTCAATGCCATAGAGAATTTTAAAAAAGGCGAGATGGAAACAGGAAAAGCAGATTTCCCTGAGAGTGAGGAAAGTTTTTCCATCGCCGGTTTCCCACATGCGATGTATACATTTATTGCCCAGGCTGTGAAGCTTCGGGTGGATCCTGTCACAGGGCAGGTAGTGCTTCTGGATATTGCAGCAGCAACGGAAGCAGGAAGAATTATCAATCCGTTGGCGATGGCGGGACAGATTCAAGGCGGTGTGGCTATGTCTGTGGGCTATGCCTTTGGTGAGAATTGTCAATTTAAAGAGGGACGATTGCTCAATGACAGTATGTCTACGTATCTGATGCCCACGGCCATGGATTTGCCGCGGATTCAGAGTCTGCATGTGGATGGTTATGAACCGTCGGGACCGATGGGCGTCAAGGGCGCTGCAGAGGTATCCACCGTATCTATCGCTCCGGCGATCGCTGCGGCAATTAATGAGGTATCAGAAGGCAGATTGACCAGTTTGCCTTTCGATATAGAAACTATTTTAAATGGCTTAAAGAAATAGCCAAAGGAGGAAAAGAGATGAAAAAAGGACTCAAATGGATGGCAGGACTTCTGACACTGGCCATGGTTGTCGGTTCTTTTGCAGGATGCGGCAGTTCATCCTCAAAGGAGACAGCAGCAGGTGAATCTGCTGCTGCAACAACAGCAGAATCAACAGCTGATACAGCTTCAGCAGAAACAGCAGGCAAGAAATTGAAAGTGGCTTTGATTCTTCCTGGCAAAAAAGATGACGTATCTTTCAACCAGGCAATGTATGAAGGTATGAAGAAGTATGCAGATGCCAATCCGGACAAGATTGACCTGAATGTAACTGAGAATGTTTATGAAGTTGCAGATATCGAACCTGCACTGATGGATTTCGCTGATCAGGGTTATGATGTTATCTTTGGTCATGGCTTCCAGTTCATGGAGCCAATCGTCAAAGTTGGCGCTCAGTATCCGGATACCTATTTCCTGCTTGGTACAGGTTACAAATCACTGGATAACACAGCTATCTATGATGTAGAACTTGAAGCAGGCGGTTATGAAATGGGTGTGATCGCAGCACTGGCAACACAGACAAATAAGATCGGTGTTATCGGCGGTGCAGATGCTTCCGAGATCAAACGTGGTCATGAAGGCTTCAAGGCTGGTGCCAAATCTATCAATCCTGATATCGAGATCCAGGAAGTTTACACAGGTGACTGGACAGATACAGCCGGTGCAAAAGAAGCAGCTATCGGTATGTATGACGCTGGCGTGGATGTTATCTGGCATTCAGGTGATGGTATTGGTCTTGGTGTTGTTCAGGCAGCTGCTGAAAAAGATATGTACTGCCTCGGCAACGTAGCAGACCAGAAGACATTAGCTGAAAACAATGTATTATCAGGTGTTGTTTATCAGTGGGATGCCATTATTGCCAATGTTTTTGATGATATCAACAATGGTACATTCAAAGGCAGAGCAGAAGATGACAGATACTATTGGATCAATGCTGAAAATAGTGGTTTAGGTATTGCAGACATTAATGATCCTAAGGGCTGGCTGACAGACGATGACAAGCAGGTGATTACGGATACATGGTCCAAACTTCAGTCTGGTGAAATCAAAGACTATCTGCCGGAAGATATTCAGTAATCAGAATAGGAGTCATGTCTGCAGTGCAGACGATCATTCCGACAATGGGAGATGGATGCACAGCCCGTGGGCTGTGTGTCCCTTCTCTGAAAAACACAGGGACGTTCAAACACAGGAGGATTTGTAAATGGACAATCTGGCAGTCAGTATGCAGGGAATAACAAAAATATTTAACGGTGTCAAAGCCAATGACAATGTGGATTTCAATCTGAGGAAAGGTTCAATCCATGGTCTGTTAGGAGAAAATGGTGCCGGAAAGACAACACTTATGAATATCCTGTATGGTTTATATCAGCAGGAGGCCGGTGATATTTATATTAACGGCAGCAAAGAAGAAATTTCATCACCGATAAAAGCAATCTCTCTCGGCATCGGTATGGTGCATCAGCATTTTATGTTGGCCAGACCGATGACAGTTGTGGAGAATGTTATGCTGGGCAAAAAGTCCAGAAGAGGCGTTCTTCTTGATACAAAGGAGACGGCTACGGAACTGAAGGAACTGGCAGATAAATACAAAATGAATATTGATCCATATTCAAAAATCTGGCAGTTATCCGTTGGTGAACAGCAGAGAGTAGAGATTTTAACAGCTATTTATCAGGGGGCAGATATATTGATCCTGGATGAACCGACAGCGGTTCTGACACCTCAGGAGGCCAATATACTTTTTGATATGCTGCGTCATATGAAAGCGGACGGCAAATCAATCATTCTGATTACCCATAAGCTGGAAGAGATTATTTCTATCGTTGATGAAGTCACTGTTTTACGAGATGGTGAGCTGATAGGATCAAAACTGGTTGATGAACATACAACCAAAGAAGAACTGACGAAAATGATGGTGGGAAGGGATGTTCTGTTTAATTTCGACAAGAACCAAAAGGCCCCCGGAGCAGTGAAAGTGGAACTGAAGGGCCTTTCAGCCAGCAATGACAAAGGCCTTCCGGCACTGACAGATTTTAATCTGACTGTTCATGAGGGAGAAATCCTTGGTCTGGCCGGTGTAGACGGCAACGGACAGAAGGAATTATGTGAAGTTCTGACCGGTCTTAGAAAAGCGGATGGCGGACAGTTCCTTTTTAAAGGAAAAGAAATGATCAATCAACCGCCTGTTTTCTATATCAACAGTGGTATTTCCCATATTCCTGAGGACAGAATGACAACCGGACTGGCACTGAACTGGAGCCTTAAGAAAAATCTGATCATCAAGAAGTTCCACAAAGCGCCATTTTCAAAAAATGGGCTGCTGAATCAGAAGGCCATTGATGCCTACTGGGATAAATGCCAGAAAGAGTATCAGATTAAGGCCAATTCCGGAGAAGACCATGCAAGAGCCTTATCCGGCGGTAATCAGCAGAAAGTCATTCTGGCCAGAGAATTGGATGATCATCCGGAAATGGTTATTGCCAATCAGCCGACACGAGGCCTTGATATCGGTGCATCGGAATATGTCAGACAGAAAATTCTGGATGCACGTAATGATGGTGCAGCAGTTCTTCTTGTATCTGCGGATCTTGAGGAAATTCTGCAGCTCTCGGACAGAATCGCTGTCATCTATGACGGCAAAATAATGGGTATCCTTCCGGCAGGCACCGATACAAATACGATTGGTATGCTGATGATGGGACACAAACAGGAGGAAAAGGCATGAATTCAAAAATCATCAACAGTATCAAACAATTTGTTATTGCGGTACTGACGATTGTTCTCGCACTGGCAGTGGGTGCGATTCTTGTGCGGATTTCAGGCAATGACCCGGCAGAAGCATATACAACACTGTTTCGGGGAGCCCTTGGCTCAAAAGCCAGGATATCCGAAGTCCTTGTCAAAATGATTCCGCTGACATTGATGGCACTTGGTATGTCCATCGCTTACAAGGCACAGCTCTGGAATATCGGTGCCAATGGTCAGCTGACCATTGGTGCGATTCTGGCTATTCTTCCAGGTATTTATCTGGGACTTCCGACAGTGATTTTACTTCCACTGTCCCTGATTTTGTCTGTTCTCGGCGGTGCTCTCTGGTGCGGTCTGGCGGCCTGGTTAAAAAACCGTTTTAATGCTAATGAAGTTATTACAACGCTGATGCTGAATTATATTGCGACCTATTTTCTGGCATTTCTTGTTTATGGTCCGATGATGGACCCTGACGGCGGCGGCTTCCCGCAGTCAAAAGTATTGCCAGATGTCTATCATCTGCCTTTGTTCTCTGCACAGATGCGAATCCACGGCGGTATTGTGGTGGCAGTCATTGTTATTCTTATGATGTTTTTCTTCTGGAGAACAAAGCTGGGCGTGAAGATTGATCTGATCGGACAGGGTGATAAGATCGCAACCTATGCAGGTGTGAATGTGAAGAAAACAGTCATGGTGGCCATGCTGATTTCCGGTGCACTCTGCGGTTTGGCTGGATGGAATGAAGTGTATGGTGTTCAGTACAGACTTTTGGAAGGTCTTTCCAGCGGCTACGGGGATATCGCAACGATCATCGCATTGCTTGGTGGCCTGAATCCATTGGGTATTGTGATCGCTTCCTTCTTTTTTTCAGCTCTTCTTGTGGGCGGTGCAACCATGCAGCGTATGACAGAAGTACCATATTCTGTTGTAGATATTATTCAGGGCCTGGTGATCGTTTTTGTTATCGCAAGAACAGCGATTCATTTCGGATGGCCGCAGAAATTACTGAGGAAGGGGAAAAAAGATGCTTAGCAGTATTTTTACAGTAGGATTTTTAGTGAGTTTACTGGCGGGAACCATCCGTCTGGCAACACCGATTCTTCTTCCGGCGCTGGGACAGATTTATACACAGCGGGCAGGTATTCTGAATCTGGGTGTAGAAGGAACAATGACGATCGGAGCCGTCGCAGGCTTTTCAGCAGCATATAAAACTGGCAATCTCTGGATTGGACTTTTGTCGGGTATGTTTTTCGGTATGCTGTGGAGTCTGATCATGGCATGGCTTTCAGTCACCATGCGTGCCAATCAGGTCATCGCGGGTATTGCCCTGAATATTCTTGGTGCGGGTACAGCGGTTTATGTATATCGTATCATTTTTGGTGTACAGAGTCTGCCGCCTCAGGTAACACCGTTTGCAGCCGTGAATATTCCGGTATTATCATCCCTTCCGGTGATCGGACAGATTTTCTTCCAGCATAATATTCTGGTTTATCTCAGCTATGTGATGGTATTTGTGACATGGTTTATCCTTGAAAAAACAACATTCGGGTTAAAAATCCGTGCCGTGGGCGAGCATCCACGCGCAGCAGATTCCAAGGGTATCAGTGTGGCAGGTGTCCGTTATGCAGCGGTACTCATCGGCGGTCTTTATGCTGGTGCAGCAGGTGCATTTATGTCTATTGCTTATATGAATCTTTTCACAGAATCCATTGTCAGTGGACGTGGCTTTATCGCCGTCTCTGTTGTTATTTTTGCTCGTTTCATGCCGGTGAGAGCCATGTGGGGTGCGCTGCTTTTCGGTTTTGCCAGTGCCCTTCAGATGCGTCTTCAGGCCCTGGGCATTGATATGGCCAATCAGCTGATGCTGATGCTGCCGTATATCATGACCATTGCAGCGCTGATCTTTGCTTCCAAGAAGGCGGAATTCCCGAGTGCTTATACGATTCCTTATTCCCGATTGGAGCGATAGGAATGAAGAAGACAACCAAAATCATCATCGTACTGCTGATTGTCATCATTGCAGGTATAACGGTTGTGACCAGTATGAAACATGTAGCTGATGGACCTTCTGAGGTCTCCGCTGAGAAAGCAGCTATGGCCTATGCGGAGGCTATTGATTATCAGTATGAGAATCCTGCGGTTATTTATGAATTTATGACAGATGACTTCCGAAAGGTTATGGATAAAAGTGAGTTTATCCGGGCTTTTAAGAAAGAACGGTCCTATCCGTATCTGACGCCGCTTTTTATTAATTATGACAGAGTAGAACTCAATGAAGACGGGACAACCGGCACTGCTTACTATTCCCAGGCAGCCAGACTGCCGGGAATGGTCTATGAAGTTGGACTTGTTTATGAGGATTCCAACTGGCATATCAAGGATTTTGATGACTTTTTGGACGGCAGTTATCTGGACAAATTCGATACAGTCACCTATGATCTGAAGAGTTATTTTGATACGGAGTATCCGGAAGATGAAGAAACGGAATCCGGGACGGAATAACTGTCGACCAGATGTCCGGTGGAAAAAATGCGCTTTGAAAGAATGCATAAAATATGAGTCATGGAAGGATGACGAAAAAATAAAAAGGATAGTGGGGGATAGAGATGTCACAGATGCTGATTCCAAATACAGTAACAGAGGCCTGTCAGATGCTGTCATCCGGCAATCGTGTGGCCTGTGCAGGTGCCACCAATCTCTATGTGGACAGAGAAAAGGGCAAATATCTGGACAGAGATATTGTCAGTCTGCATCGATTAAAAGAACTGTCAGGCATCAGAGAAGAGAAGGACGGCTGGCATATAGGCAGTCTGACAACATTTGACCTTATAGAAGATGTTTTCAGAGGACAAGGTTCAATGGATGCACTGGCTGAGGCCGCATCCCTTGTGGGCGGCCCTCAGATCCGCAACAGAGGAACCATTGGCGGCAATATTTTGTCAGCTTCTCCGGCGGCGGATACCGTGCCGGTTCTGATGGCGCTGGATGCAGTGTTGGTTCTTGTGTCAGAAACTGGTCAGCGTATGGTATCCATCAACGGATTTATGAAGGGACCGGGACGAACGGCTATTCATCAGGGGGAAATTTTGACTGAAATTGTCATTCCATTCAAGACGGGTGCCGCAAGATTCAGGAAGGTCGGCAAAAGGAATGCACTGGCCATTTCAATCATCAATGTAGCCGTTTATATGGAAAAGGAAGCGGGCAGGATAACGGCCCTGACCATCGCCATCGGTTCAGCAGGCCCGACAGCCCTTCGTGCATTTCATACAGAAGAATTGCTGCGTACCTGGAAAAGACCGGACAGTGAAGAAAAATGGCAGTCTCTTCATGAAGAAATTGCCATTGCCCTGTCGGAGGATATTTCACCGATTGATGATATTCGAGCAACAGGAAGTTATAGAAAAACTGTGGCAGACAATTTGGTACTGCAGCTTGTAAGAGAATTATGGGAGGCATGTGAAAAATGAAAACACTAGATTTTATTTTAAACGGAGAAGCCTGTCATACAGAAATTCCTGAAGATGCCACATTATTAAAGGTGCTGAGAGATATTCTTCATTTGACGGGAACAAAAGAGGGCTGCGGCGAAGGTGACTGTGGTGCCTGCACGGTTCTGGTAGATGGAAGAAGTGTCAACAGCTGTCTGTTTCCGGCTGTTCAGGCGGAGGGATGTCAGGTCATGACCATTGAAGGTGTTGAGGCCCATCCGGAGCTGGCCAGGATACAGAAGGCCTTTGTGGATTATGGTGCGGTTCAATGCGGTTTCTGTTCTCCGGGCATGATTATGTCTACAGTGGCACTGCTTCAGAAAAATCCGAAGCCCACGGAAGAAGAAATCCGACGCGGCTTATCCGGCAATATCTGCAGATGTACAGGCTATCAGGCCATGGTGGATGCCATTCAGTCACTGGCATAATAGGTGTTGACAGAAGTACTTATTAACTGTAAAATAAATATATCAATGGATTATATATGTTCATAATCAGGTTGAGCGTTTCTACCGGCTGCCGTAAACAGCCGACTATAATTCCCGAAGGCGGGAGAGTCGGCTTGTACGGCGGCCTTTCTTTTTATTTATCAGAAGGATAGTAAGCAGTCATATCAGCCTGAACTCTGTATATGCTTGAATAAACCTTACCAACGATTCCGATCAGAAGTATCGGAGCAGATTTGAATGAAAATGGGTGATGAGTATGAACAATTTTATTATGAAGGGTGATATCTGTTACAGTGAGACTTCTGATACATTGAGGCTCTGTGAAGATGCGTATCTGATCTGTGAGAACGGCAGATCAATGGGCGTATTTACACAGATTCCGGAGAATTATCAGCATTTTGAAGTGCTGGATTACACAGGGCATATGATTGTTCCGGGATTGTCCGATCTGCATGTGCATGCACCGCAGTATGCTTACAGAGGTCTTGGAATGGACATGGAACTGCTGGAATGGTTGGAAACCTATGCATTTCCGGAAGAATCCGGTTATAAAGAACCGGCCTACGCGGATAAGGCATACAGTATGTTTGTGCAGGATCTGAAGTATAGTCCGACAACACGTTTTTGTGCATTTGCGACGATCCATACATCGGCTACATTGAAATTGATGGCCCTCCTGGAGAACTCCGGTTTAAAGGGCTATGTGGGCAAGGTCAATATGGACAGGAACAGCCCGGATTATTATTGTGAGGAAAGTGCAGAAGCCTCATTGGAAGCAACCAGAGAATGGCTTATGCAGTCGGAGCAATTTCATAATGTCCGTCCGATCATTACCCCGCGTTTTACACCGAGCTGTACTGATGCACTGATGATGGGACTTGGGGCAATCGCTTCTGAGAACCATCTGGCGGTCCAGTCCCATTTATCTGAGAATCTCGGTGAAATTGACTGGGTGAAGGAACTGTGCCCTGATTCAAAGAACTATATGGATACCTACATAAGTGCCGGCTTGGCAGCACCCGGAAGAAAATCCATCATGGCACATTGTGTGTACTCTGATGAACGGGAGATACAGATGATGAAGGACAATGACACCTACGCGATCCATTGTCCGCAGTGCAATATGAACATTGCATCCGGCATTGCCCCTGTGAGAAAGTGGCTGGATATAGGCGTGCATATGGGACTTGGATCAGACGTAGCCGGAGGTGCCACCCTTTCCATCTTCAGAACCATGATGGAGGCCAGACAGGTATCCAAGCTCGTATGGAGACTGCTGGATCAGAATCTGAAGTCGCTGACCCTGGAAGAAATCTTCTGGATGGGAACAAAAGCCGGCGGCAGTTTCTTCGGCAAAGTCGGCAGCTTCGAACCGGGATACGAACTTGACGCCCTTGTCCTCGATGAGAGCCGCATGCCGCACCCGCAGGCCCTCACCCTCAGACAGCGGTTAGAGCGATATATCTGTTTGTCAGAGAACGGAGATCTACTACATAAATATGTCTCCGGAAATAAGATTTTTTAAACAAAAACAGTTAAACAAACCAGCTTTTAGATGCGGCAGGTGCAAAATTTATATTATATTAGGAAGAGCCCAGCCCGTTAGCAGATCCATACGCAGGTGCTTCCAACATGGCCGGTACTTAGGCATTGTTTTGTAATGCCTTATGTACCGCTGCCAATGTTGGGCAACGCGAGTGTGCCTGCGTATGGATCTGCTAACGGGCTGGGTTTTCAAAAACTGGAAAAATTTTGCACGTCGCATCAAAAGTGGAAGGAGGAGCGTTATGGGGATTGGAAAAAACATTCAGCGTGTGGATGCCCGTGCCAAGGTAACGGGCCAGGCGAAATATACGCAGGATCTGATGACACAGCCGATGATGGTGGCGAAGGTGGTACACAGTACCATTGCCAATGGTGTTGTGACTGGATTTGATTTGGATGAGGCATTAAAAGTGCCGGGGGTTATAAAGATTGTTACCTGTTTTGATGTGCCGGAGATTGATTTTTGTACGCCGGGGCATCCGTGGTCTGTGGAGGCGGCGCATCAGGATGTTCAGGACAGGCGTCTTTTGAATCAGCGGGTCCGTTATTATGGAGATGACGTGGCAGCTGTCATTGCAGAAGATGAGATTGCAGCTGTTAAGGCAGCACGACTTGTGAAAGTACATTATGAGGAATACCCGGCACTGGTGGATGTGGCAGATGCCATGGCGGAGGGAGCCGTGGCTATGCATGACAATGTGCCGGATAATATTTTGAAACATACATCTTTCGCCCTGGGTGATGAAAGCTTTGATGAAGCTGTGAAAGAAAAGGGACTTATTTTGGTGGATCAGACGTATGATACCCAGCGTGTACAGCACTGCCATATTGAACTGCCGGTTTCCTTTGCGTATCAGGACGGCAACGGCAAGATTACCGTAACCACATCTACACAGATTCCGCATATTGTCCGCCGTGTCATCGGTCAGGCCCTTGGTATTCCATGGGGACAGGTCAGAGTGATCAAGCCGTATATCGGCGGCGGTTTCGGCAATAAACAGGATGTACTTTATGAACCGCTGAATGCTTTCTTAAGTCTGCAAGTGGGCGGTCGTCCGGTGAAACTGGAACTGACCAGAGAAGAAACATTTGCGGATACAAGAGTGCGTCATGCGATCCGTTTTCATATGCAGGGAGCTGTAAGACCGGACGGTACACTGGTGGCCAGAAGAGTAGAAGCTTTTTCTAATCAGGGCGGTTATGCTTCCCATGGCCATGCGATTGTCGCCAATGCCTCCAATATGATCAAGCAGCTTTATCGGGATGAAAAGGCCCTTGAATCGGAGAGCTACACGGTTTACACCAGTACAGTGGCCGGCGGCGCCATGCGTGGTTACGGTATTCCACAGGGAGATTTTGCAGCAGAGTGTCTGATGGATGATCTGGCGACAGCCATTCATATGGATCCATTAGCCTTTCGTTTGAAAAACTGCATGGAAGAGGGATATAAGGATCCACATAACGGTATTACATTTTACAGCTATGGCCTGAAGAAATGTATTGAAGCGGGCAAAGAGGCTGTGCATTGGGATGAAAAGCGAGCCGCTTATGCCTGCCAGACAGGCAGCAGACGACGTGGTATCGGTATGGCGATTTTCTGTTACAAAACCGGTGTTTATCCGATTTCTCTTGAAACTGCCACATGCCGTATGGTATTGAATCAGGACGGTTCCATTCAGTTGATGATGGGAGCCACAGAGATCGGACAGGGAGCGGATACCGTCTTTACACAGATGGCGGCAGAGGTACTTGGCGTGACAGAGGATAAAGTGTATATTGTTTCCACCCAGGACACAGATGTCACACCTTTTGATACCGGGGCTTATGCTTCCAGACAGTCTTATGTCAGCGGCAAGGCTGTGAAGAAAACAGCAGAGATGATGAAGGAAAAGATTCTTGAATATGCAGCCTGGAAATTGAAGATGGATCAGCAGACACTGGATATCCGCAATAATATGATTGTGACAGCAGAGGGCGAAGAACTGCTGACAATGGAGGCACTGGCGACAGAGGCATTGTACAGTCTGGAACGTTCTGTCCATATCACTGCTGAGGCCACCAGCCACTGCAAAGAGAATACATTTGCCAGCGGTGCCTGTTTTGCGGAAGTGGAAGTGGATATGCCGTTAGGCAAAGTCAATGTACTGAAGATTATCAATGTCCATGACAGCGGTATTCTGATGAACCCAAAACTGGCTGAGGCCCAGGTGCATGGCGGTATGAGCATGGGCCTTGGTTATGGACTCAGTGAAGAATTAATGTATGATGCGAAGGGAAAACCGCTGAACAACAATCTTCTGGATTACAAGCTGCCGACGGCCATGGATACACCGGAGCTGAATGTTGAGTTTATAGAATTGCAGGATCCGACAGGACCTTTCGGCAACAAAGCCCTGGGAGAACCGCCGGCTATTCCGGTGGCACCGGCTATCCGAAACGCAGTTTTGCAGGCAACAGGCATTGGCTTTAATCAGCTTCCGATGGAGCCTCAGAGACTGGTGGCAGCATTCAAAGAAAAAGGACTGATATAGGCGGGGGGATGACATTATGTATGATATTGGATCATTTTATGAGGCAGCCAGTGTAGAGGATGCAATCAGGAAATTGCAGGAATGGCCGGATGCAGAGATTATTTCCGGCGGCAGTGATGTTTTGATCAAGATCAGAGAAGGCAAATTAGCAGGCCGATCCCTTGTCAGCATTCACAATATTGCGGTATTAAAAGGGGTGACAATGGAAGAAGACGGAACCATCGTGATCGGTCCGGGAACGAGTTTTTCTCATATCACGGCGCATCCGCTGGTGCAGCAGCATATTCCGATGCTTGGATATGCCGTTGATCAGGTGGGCGGCCCGCAGATCCGCAATATCGGCACCATTGGCGGCAATGTCTGCAACGGTGTCACCAGTGCGGACAGTGCGTCATCTCTGTTTGCCTATAATGCGATTCTGGAGTTGACGGGCCCGGAGGGCATCAGACAGGTGCCGATTCAGGAATTTTATACAGGTCCGGGTAAAACCGTACGCCGCCATGAGGAAGTGATGACGGCCATCCGTATCAGACGCAGGGATTATGAAGGGTACACCGGATGCTACATCAAATACGGCAAGCGAAATGCCATGGAGATCGCGACCCTGGGGTGCGCCTGTCTGGTGAAGCTGTCATGGGATAAGAAAGTTGTCGAAGACATGCGGATCGCTTACGGCGTGGCGGCACCGACGCCTGTCAGATGTCCGGAGACAGAAAAATCAGTTTCAGGGCAGGCTGTTTCAAATGCATTGCTTCTTCAGACCGGCAAAGGTGTTTTGAATGAAGTGAATCCGAGAACTTCATGGCGTGCCTCGAAGGAATTTCGTCTGCAGCTGGTGGAGGAACTGGCAAAACGTGCTATGGCGCAGGCCATAAGAAATGGGGGAGGTGAAGTCGATGCTTAAGATTATCCATATGAATGTGAATGGCAAAGCAGTGGAACTGGCCATTGATGACAGAGAATCTTTGCTTGATACTTTGCGTAATCATCTGGGATTGACCAGTGTGAAAAAAGGCTGTGAAGTGGGAGAGTGCGGTGCCTGTACTGTACTGGTGGATGGAGAAGCTATCGACTCATGCATCTATCTGACTATGTGGGCTGAGGGCAAACACATTCTTACAGTGGAGGGACTGCAGTCACCGACAGGAGAACTCTCGGAGATCCAGCAGGCTTTCGTGGATGAGGCAGCGGTCCAGTGTGGTTTTTGTACACCGGGCATTATTATGTCTGCGGTGGAGATAATCGGAACAGGACGCAAATATACCCGGGACGAACTCCGAAAGCTCATCTCTGGGCATCTTTGCCGCTGTACCGGCTATGAGAATATATTGAACGCTCTGGAAAAAGTGGTGGGCTATTAATAATTATCTATCCGAGAATCTCATTGAAAGCCTGGGTGGCCTTTGTCATCTGTTCCTGTGTCAGGGAGGAGTAGTTGACTACCAGTATATGCTGTATGGCTTTCTCCGGGTGATAGTAATATTTGGATAACGGCATAATGCGGATGCCTTTGGCTGCTGCCCGCTGACAGATGATCTCATCCGTGAGTTCGGTGTCTATCTTCATCAGAAAATGCAGACCGGCGTCCTCACCTTTGATGGTGACATGATTGAAAAGAGGACTGCTTTTGATGCACTGCAGCAGCATATCCCGCTTGTCGTGATAGTGAATACGCAGACGGTTGATGTGTTTTTCAAAGTGTCCTTTGTTGATAAAGGCAGCCAGTGTATATTGTTCAAAATTGGATACCGTGCAGGAATAAAACTGCATCTTGGCATAATAGGCCTTCACCAGATGTTTCGGCAGTACCATATAGCTGATACGGACGGTGGAGGCCAGTGTTTTTGTAAAAGTATTGATATAAATCACTTTCTCAAGAACATCGATGCTCTGAAGGGTTGGGATTGGCTGGCCAGTCAGACGAAACTCGCTGTCATAATCATCTTCGATAATATAGCGGGAAGGCGCTTTTGAAGCCCATCCAAGGAGTTCGTATCGTCTTCCGATAGGCATGGTGATACCCGTTGGAAACTGATGGGAAGGGGAAATATGAATGACATCGATATTTTTCTCCTCCAGTTCTGAAATCCGGATGCCGCTGTCATCCATGGCAATATAATCACAGTCCACATTGTGGCTGTTGTATATTTTGGCGATTTTGTGATAACCTGGATCCTCAATGGCGTATTTCTTGTCAAAGCCCAGCAGCTGAATGAGGATACCGTATAAATATTCCGTTCCGGCCCCGATGATAATCTGTTCCGGGGAGACGTGCAGACCGTGAAAATCCTTCAAATGTCTGGCAATGGCTTCTCGAAGCTCCAGTATACCACCGCAGGGAGGATTGATCATCAGCTTCTGCTGACTGTCACTGAGCAGTTCCCGGATGAGTCTTGACCAGATAGAAAAGGGAAAATATTCTGAATCTGTCTGGTTGCTTGTAAAGTCTACAGCAAAATGAAGGCTTTCTTCCATATCAGCTTTTTGAATCATGGATGGGCTGTCGATGGATGAGGAAGAACCGTTGTCTTCCTCAAAGGGATGCATCTGTTCCACAGGAAGGATCGTATGGATATCGGAAACAAAATAGCCCTTTTTGGGGATAGAATAAATATAGCCTTCGGCGATTAACTGGGCATAGGCATTCTCAACAGTGATGGTGCTTATGCCCAGATTTTTGGCAAAATTTCGTTTGGACGGCAGTTTCTCTCCCATAGAGAGATTCCCGCATAATATATCATTTCGTATGCATTTATATAAATGTTCATATAAAGAATCTGACCCTGTTCCGGCAAAAGAGTAGGTAAGCATCTGGCATGTAACCTCCAATCTGGCCATCTTAAATAATATCAAAATGGCTATTTATTTATGTTCAGATTTCATTATAATGGAAAAAAACTTAGATGTAAACAAAGGAGAACGAAAATCATGGCAGAAAACAGATATGAATTAAATAAACAGCTGGCCATCTCTTTTCATCCGGAACTGGATGGCGATAACCGGCTGCATCAGTACTTTGTTCAGATGGTATCTTCATCTCTCAATAAAGAGAAATAGCGGTCCAGATAGATTTTGTGGGCAACAGTGATGATCATATTGCAGAGCATGGTTTTCTCGTTAGAGAAAGTGCCATGCTCTTTTTCTGTGTTATGGTCGGTATCTTTTCTGGCATCGGCCATATCTAATTGAAACACATGCCAAA